>NZ_CP022254.1:1210000-1390000 GCF_003119195.2 Azospirillum baldaniorum
TCACGAGTTGGTCGCGACCGTTCAGGAGGGTGCGTGATGCGGATTCTGGCAATTCGCGGCGGCAATCTGGCCAGCCTGGACGGGACCTTCGCGGTGGAGCTGGCCAGCGGGCCGCTGGGCCACGCCGGTCTGTTCGCCATCACCGGCCCGACCGGGGCGGGTAAGAGCACCATCCTCGACGCGCTGTGCCTCGCCTTGTTCGACCGCATGCCCCGGCTGCCGGACGGGCGCGGCGTGGCGCTGGGCGCCAGCGGCGACACCGACGCCATCAGCACCACCGACGTGCGCAGCGTCCTGCGCCGCGGCGCCGGGGCCGGCTGGGCCGAGGTGGATTTCGCCGGGATCGACGGCGCCGCCTACCGGGCGCGCTGGGAGCTGCGGCGGGCGCGGCAGAACGCGCGCGGCCAGCTGCAGAAGCAGACGATGAGCCTGACCGCGCTTGCGGACGGCAAGCGGCTGGGCGACGGCAAGACCAGCGTGCTGGACGAGATTTCCACCCGGCTTGGGCTGAGCTTCGAGCAGTTCCGCCGCGCCGTCCTGCTGGCCCAGGGCGATTTCGCCAATTTCCTCAAGGCTCCGGCGACGGAGCGCTCCGCCCTGCTGGAGCTGCTGACCGGCACCGAGATCTATTCCCGCATCTCCGTCGCCGCGCACGAGCGCTCCCGGGAGGAGCAGCGGGCGCTGGAGGCGCTGGAGGGGCAATGCGCGGGCATCGGCGTGCTGACCGACGACGAGCGCGCCGTCCTGGACGCCGAGGCCGGAGCGGCGGCCGAGGCGGTCCGGCGGGAGGAAACGGCGTTCGAGCAGGCCCGCGCCGCCGTCGCCTGGCATGAGCAGGACGCCCGGCTGGCCAAGGCGGAAGCGGACGCCGCCGCGGCGAGCGCACGGGCCGAAGCGGTCTGGCAGGAGGCCGGGGCGCGGCGGGAGGAGGCCGCTCTGCTCCGCCGGCTCCAGCCGCTGCGGGCGCGGTTGAGCGAGGCCGACCGCTGCGCCGCGGCGGCGTCGGAGGCCCGGGAGGCGCTGGCCCACGCCCACGCCGCGGTGACGGAGGCGCAGGACCGGCTGGTCCAGGCCGAGGCCCGTCATCGCGAGGTGCGCAGCGCCTACGAGGCCGCCCGCGGCGCCATCGACGCCGCCGAGCCCGAGTTGGAACAGGCGGCCACCCTGGATGCCGAGATCGCCGCGCTGGCCGGCCAACAGGCCGGGGCGCTCGCCGACGCCGCGACGGCAGAGGCGGACGCCAAGGGGATTGGAGAGAGTTGGAGCGCCACCCGGACGGCGCTGGAGCAGGCCCGTGCCGACTCGGCGGAGCGGGAGAACTGGCTGGCCGGTCAGACGGCGCTGTGGCCGGTGGCCGACCAATGGGCGCGCTGGGACTCGCTGCTGCTGCGCCACCGCGACTCCGCGAGGGCGGCGCGGGAGGCGGAGGCGGAGGCCGGCCGCGCCGCCGCGGAGGTCACGGCCCATGAGGCGGAGCTGGCCCGCCTTGCCGCCGTCCGGCGGGACGCCGCCGAACGGCGGGACGAGGCCGAGCGGACGCTGGCCGCGCTGAAGGCCGAAACGGTGGACTCGCTGGACGCCTTGCGCGGGCGCCGCACGGCGCTGGCGGAGCGGCGCGACGGGCTGGCGGCCCTGGCGCAGTTGGCGGAGCGGGCCGTGCGGCTAGCGACGGACAGCGCGGAGACCGAAGCGGAAGGGGAGCAGCAGTGCACCGCCGCCGCGGAGGAGGAGGCCCGCGCCGGCGAGACGAAGGCGCGGCTGGAGCAGCGCCGGGCGGCGTTGGAGGAGGCGGATCTGGCGCTGCGCCGCCTGCGCCTTGCCCGCAGCGAGACCGTGGCCTCCCTGCGCGCCCAGCTGGTGGACGGCGAGGCCTGCCCGGTCTGCGGCGCCGCGGAGCACCCGTGGGGCACCGGCCACACGCCGCTCGACCGGCTGGCCGAGGACCAGGAACGCCACGTCGCCGCCCTGCGCGGTGAGGTGACCGAGCTGGCGATGGATCACGGCGCCCGGACCGCCGCGGCGAAGGCGGCGCGGGAGCGTGCGGGAAGTCTGGCCGGGCGGCTGGCCGCCCTGGCGGTGGAACGGGCGGCGACGGAGAAGCGCTGGGCCGAACGGGCGCCGGCCTTCGGCCTGCCCACCGGGCCGGATGCGGAAACCGTCGCCCGGCGGCTGGCCGGCGTCGATGCGGAACTCGCCGAGGTTGGGCGGGCCGAGGCGGCGGCGCTGGACCACAAGGCACGGCTCGACGCGGCGGTGCAGGCGTGCCGGGAACGGGACGCGGCGCTGGCCGACGCCGACCGGGCCATCGAGACGCGGACCCGACAGCGTGATTCGGCCCGCCACGCCGAGTCCCTGTTCCTGGCGCGGCGCGATCAGGCAGCGGAAGCCCGGCAGGCGGTGCGGACGGAACTGGCCCAGCCCTTCGCCGGGTTGGCGGGTTGGGCCGGTGACCTCGACCGCGATTCCGAGGGGTTCCGCGAGCATCTCGGCGGGCGGGTCGCCGACGTCCTGCGCCAGCGCGAGGGGTTGGCCCGGGCGCTGCGCGACGTGGAGGCCCTGGAACGGCAGGCCGGCGCCAAGGCGGCGGAGCTGGAGGGAGCGCAGCAGGCCGAACAGGCGGCGCGGCGGCGGTGCGAGGGGTTGGCCGCCGCGCTGGAGGATCGGCGCGCGGCACGGGCGTCCCTGTTGGACGGACGGGCGGTGGCCGCGGTGAAGAAGGAGCTGACCGAGGCCTGCCGGCGAACCGAGGCCCTGGTCGAACAGGCCACCGTCGCCCGGCAGGACGCGGCGGCCCGCCTGTCGGGGGCGGAACAGACCGTCGCCACGCGCGGCGAGTCCGCCCGCCGGTGCGCCGCCGAGGCAGAAGCGGCGGCCGACGCCCTGATCGCCGTGGCGGAGCGCTGCGGCGTCACCGTGGAGGCGGCGCGCGCCCATCTGGTCCGGGACGAGGATTGGCTGGCCGGAGAGGAGCGGGCGCTGGCCGCCCTCGAGTCGGCGCAGCGCGAGGAGGCGCTTCGGGAGGCGGAGCGGACGCGGACGCGGCAGGAGCATCACGCCGCCGGACGGCCCGCGCTCGACGCGGGGGAGGCCGGCGAGGCCGTGGCCGAGACGGGCCGGCGCCTTCAGGAGGCCCGCAACCGGCTGGGCGAGGCCCAGGCCCGGCTGCGCGCCGACACGGAGAACCGCGGCCGCCTCGCCGCCGTGCTCGACCGGGTGGAGGCGCAGCGCAAGGCACAGGGGCTGTGGGCGACCATGGCGCAGCTCATCGGCTCCGCCGACGGGCGGAAGCTGCGCAACTTCGCCCAGAGCCTCAGCCTCGATCTGCTTCTGGTCCAGGCGAACCGCTATCTGGCTGATCTCGCCCGCCGCTACCGGTTGGAGCGGGTGGGCGGGGCCGACCTGGAGATCCAGGTGGTGGACGGCGAGATGGGCGACGAGCGGCGCGGCGTGCACAGCCTGTCCGGCGGCGAGATGTTCCTGGTGTCACTGGCCCTGGCGCTCGGCCTGTCGGCCATGGCGGGAGGAGGAGGAGCCGGGATCGGTACCCTGTTCATCGACGAGGGGTTCGGCACGCTGGACCCCGACAGCCTGGATCTGGCCCTGTCCTGCCTGGAGGCGCTCCAGGCCACCGGGCGGCAGGTCGGCGTCATCAGCCACGTCCCGGCGCTGGTGGAGCGGATCGGCGTGCAGGTGCGCGTCATCCCGCAGGGCGGCGGGCGCAGCGCCGTGACGGTTACCCGCGGGACGCTGGCGGCACCGTCGCCGGACGCCGCGGCGCAGCGGGAACTGCTGCTGCCGCTGTAGAGTGCTCCGGACCGCCTGGGATCACCGCGGGATCAGCAGGGAGACACGGACGCGGAGACACGGAGGCGCGCCCTCCTCCGTGTCTCCGCGTCCCTATGGTGAAAGGGCCGTCAGGCCAGCCGGAAGGCCAGATAGCTGTCGGCGCCGACCTGCCCCGGCATGGTGATGACCGCGCCGACGGCTTTCCCGGTGAAGGTGATGCTGCCGTCGATGGTGCCGTTGCCGTCGAAGTCGATGCGCGCCGTGGCGCCCTCGTACCCGGTGGCGCCCTTCATCGCTTCCCAGCTGAGCGTCGACACCCCCTCCCTCCATCCCCAGGCGGTGGTCCATTCGCCCGGCTCGAAGTCGGTGATGGTGGACCAGGTCACCCCGGTGCCCCGCCCGTCCAGGAAGAAGGTGTCGTTGCCCGCCCCGCCGGTCAGGAAGTTGGAGCCGGTGCCGCCGTCCAGCACGTCGTCGCCGTCCTTCCCGTCCGCCGCGTCGTCGCCGCCGCCCAGATTCATGAAGTCGCCCAGCACGCTGCCGATCACCGCCTCGACGGATTTGGTGCCCAGATAGATGTTCTTCAGCGTGGTCAGCGGGCCGACATAGATTTCCATCTGCACTTCCCAGCCGGACACCCCGTTGTTCACGAAGGCCCGCCGCTGCGTGTCGGGCGGGGGGGCGCTGGAGGAGATGTAGGAGTCGTTGGCGGTCAGCGCGTCCTTCAGCCAATAGGCGTGGCCGCCAAGCGAGGCGGCACCGACGGCGGTCGACACGACGCCGACGGCAAAGACGTTGTTTCCGGAGCTGTAGTAGATCGGACCGCCGGAGTTGCCGGGATTGATCTCCAGGTCGGGGTTCACATAGTAGACCGTATCGACGCCCGACCGACGGATCGAGCCGCTGTCGTAGATTTCGTAGCGATCGTATTTGGCGGGATAGCCCAGAACACTGACGGCCCCGCCGCCGAAGTTCCAGTCGATCCCGAAGTAGCCGTAGGAGTCGCCGATGGGCTCGGACAGGGTCAGCAACGCGACGTCGATCTCGGACCCGCTCTGGGTGTTGCGGTAGAAATCGCCGGTGATCAGCTTGCCATCCGAGTCCGGATCGAAATTGGTGAAGAACTGCGATTTGGCGACGCCGTAGGCCTTGTTGTCGGACTTGCCCGGGTTGTAGGACGGGTAAATCTTCAGGCTGCTGGGCTTGCCGCCGAGCGCGGCGTTGTAGACGACGTGGGAGGCGGTGATGACGTCGTTGCGACCGACCAGGAAGCCCGAACCGATGTAGCTGCGGCTTCCCCAGGTGGCCTCGATGGACACCACGGCGCGCGCCGGATACTGATCGTCATCGACCCTGTAGGACATTGGGATCGGTCCTTCCGCTGCATCCGGGGCGGCATCGCACCGGATGGTTGCAACCGATCGACAATGTCACGCCTCGGCGGTGTTTTTCAACAGCGCGCGCCATGCGCGGACGATTTCATCCGCGGCGCTCAACCGCCCTTCCTCTGTCAGCCGCGGACGGGGCGCAGGACGAGATGCTTGTTGGACGGCACGGCCGGCGCCGAGGGGCGCAGGACGAGGCCCTTGGAGGTCGGCTCGATGTTCGCGTCGGGATAGACGGCCATGACGTCCTTCAAGGCTTCCTTCAGGCGGAAGGCCAGGACGCGGTGCTCGCTCACCGAACCGAAATGCTGCGACAGGGCGTGCCAGGGAACCACCGTCTGCTTGTCCAGCCGGTGCAGGCGGTGGACCAGCCACACATAAGCGTCGAGCGCCAGGGCGGAGTTCTTCAGCTTGGCGATGGCGTGCTCGTCCAGCGGGACGGCGTGTTCCATCAGATGCTCGAAGAAGCTCTGGGTCAGGCGAACGAAGCGCACCCATTCGCCACCGGTGCGGAACAGGTCGGGCGTGTCCTCCTCGTCCCGCCACAGCTTGATGCCGTCGATCAGGCGCTGGTCGGAGATTTCCGCCGTCGAGGGGCCGGTGGTGGTGCGCAACGTGAATTCGCTACGGGCGATCCGCAGCACCTGCTCGCGCACCGGCTTGTAATTGCCGCGCTCCCCGCCCGTCGGGGCCAGCCCGAGACGGCGCAGCCACGCGCTCATGCTCGGCCCCAGATCGACGTGGGCGCTGCGCGTCTTGCGCGCCTCGGTCTGCAGGTAGATCATGATCAGGCGCGCCTTGGCGCCGTAGGGAACGCCGACGTCCAAGACCGTGCCGTCGCGCAGCGGCAGGATGCCGGGACGCACGACGAGCTGGTACTTGCCGTTGTTGCGCACCCAGGGGGCGGTCTCGTCCTTGGGCTTGCGGTGCGGCAGGGAGGCTTGGCAGAAGCCGGCGTGGAGATAGCCGATCGCGTCCATCTCGTTGGACAGCGCTTCATGGGCCATCATCACACGGCGGCGCTCCTTGGGGTCTTCGGTGCGGGCAAGAACCGCCTCGAATCCCTCCAGGGTAAGCTGCTCGTGGATTTTCGCCATGGGACCCCTCCGGCCTCGTTCGGTCACGTTCCTGTCATTTCAGAAAACACAAAATGTGGTGGCTGTGAAGCGCGTCCATCCCACGAATCGCTGAAGTTGCAACGGAAGCTGCAGATTCCGACTCAACTTCAGCGAAGCGACCATTGGCGACCGGCCACCCCATGCCCTGCCGGCAACCGCCGAGCCGACGTTCGAGCCAACGTTTCAAAATCAGCGTCGCCAACGGAGCGTCCGGGGCCGGAAAGCCGCTTGTCCACAGCCGGACGGGCTTGTCCACGCTGAGTTGGAATCGCAACGGGGGAAACCGGCCGGATCGGCTCGCTGACTCCGCAACGGCAAGGACGCCGAAGTCGCAACGGGGACTCGCTCATCCACGCTGAAGACGAGTCACGAAAGGCGGTTATCCACGCTGAACTCGCAACCATGTCCTATATGAGTCCCTATAGGATTCTCCGGTTAGACCGGTTGCGCGGGTGCTGGCGCGACCCCCTTCGCTGAAAACGCAACGTCGGCAGGGGCGGAGAATCGCCAACCGGGCATTCGAGGGTGATCCGGACCCTGATCCTCCACCGCAGCGAGCATCGACGCGGATCGCCGTTCCCCGACCAGGACCGTCAACTGTCAACCGCCTCCGACGCTGAATTTGAAACAAAACCGACTCGCGTCCGACGCTGAATTGGTAACATTCGACTCGGAAACCCAAGGCTTTCCAGGGCTTAGCCGACTCGACGAGTCTCGCGCAGATCTTGCAACGCCCACACAAACCAGCGAATCGAAGACCAACGCTGAATTTGAAACATCAGAATCCAGGCGATTCAAGGCCCGAATCGAAACCGCTGCCGCCGAGCAACGCTGAATTGGTAACGCTTTGGAAAATGGGCTTGACGGGGTCCGGATCGATTCGCCTCCGGAATGGTTTTCCGCCGCTCGCAGAGGCCGGTGGAAACCATCAAATTCTATGACCATAGTCCCATACGACGTCGCATGACCCCTCCTCCAACCACCATTTGACGCAATTCGGTGCGCTCCGGCTTGACCAGTTGCGTCAAATTTTGCAAGAAAGGTCCACACACAGGGAAAGCCGGAGGCCCGATGAACGGGGAAGAACTGCGCGCCATCCGCGAACGGCGTGCCGAGGACCAGTTGAGCTTCGCGACATGGCTCAACGGCGCACTGAATCGCCGCTACGACCGATCCCGGATCAGCCGGTGGGAGAGCGGGGCGGAGCGCATCCCCCAGCAGGTCGCCGGGTTCCTGGCTGGCCAGGGCGGCATGGCCGCCGTGCCGCAGAACGCCGGGGTGCCGAAGATGCAGCGCGCCGTGGTGGCGGTGGCCAACCAGAAGGGCGGCGTCGGCAAGACGACGACGGCGGTCAACCTGTCCTATGCGCTGTCCACGCTGGGCCTGAAGGTGATGCTTCTCGACAGCGATCCCCAGGGCAACGCCACCGTTCATATGGGGCTCGACCCCGGCGAGATCGAAACCCAGCGCAAGGGCATCTATAATGTGGTGCGCGGCGGGGCGTCCTTCGACAGCATCCTCCAGCCGGTGTGCGGCGGCGCCGTCATGCTCGCCCCCTCCAGCATCGGCCTCGCGGCGGCGGAGACGGAGCTGGTGGCGGAGCCGGACAACTCCCTGGTGCTCAAGGAGAAGCTGGCGGAGGTGCGGAACCGTTACGATGTCATCGTGATCGACTGCCCGCCCAACCTCGGTCTTCTCACCATCAACGCGCTGGCGGCCAGCGATCTCGTGCTGATTCCCGTGCAGACGGAGGTGTTCGCCGGGCTCGGCGTGCCGTTGCTGCTGGAAACCATCGCTAAGATCCGCCGCCGCTCGAACCCGTCGCTGAACATCTTCGGCATCCTGCCGACCATGTTCTCGTCCCGCTTGACGCAAGATCAGGCCAGCCTGCGCGAGATTCAGGAGCATTACGAAGGGCGCACCCGCGTTCTGAACGCGGTGCCGCGCGCCACCCTGTTCGCCCAGGCGTCGGGCGCCGGTCGTCCGGCCATCGAGGCCGATCCGAATTCCAACAGCGTCCAGGCCTACGGCGAACTGGCGCGCGAACTGGCCGCCCACCTCCAGACTGCGGAAGACGCCCATGTCTCGTAAACTCGAACGGACCAGCACCCGCATTTTCGACAAGGCGGCGCAGCGCGGCGGGGACGCGCTGTTCGGGCTCTCCGCCGACTTCCCGCGGCTGATCGAGGTCGATCTCGACCGGGTTCACCCCAATCCCGACCAGCCGCGCCGCCATTTCGACGACCAGTCGCTGCAGGAGCTGGCCAACTCCATCGCCCGGCACGGGCTGAAGCAGCCGGTTCTCGTGCAGGATCTCGGCGACGGCGACTACCGTCTGATCGCCGGTGAGCGGCGCCTGCGCGCCTGCGGGCTGGCCGGGCGCCAGACCATCTTCGCCATCGTCACCGACGGTGACCCCGACGAGTTGGCGCTGATCGAGAACATCCAGCGCGTCGACCTCGACGCCATGGAGCTGGCCCGCGCCTTCGCCCGGCTGATCGAGCGGCACGACTACACGCACGAGGCGCTGGGGCAGGTCATCGGGCGCAGCCAGGCGGAGGTGACGCGCACCCTGTCCCTGCTGCGTCTGCCGGCCGACATCGTCGCTGAATTTGAAACGCGCCACCGCTCCGTCCCGAAAAGCATCCTGACGGAGATCGCCGCGGTGGACGATCCGGTCCTCCAGAGGAAGCTGTGGGACACCATCAAGGACGGCGGCACCGTCAAGGCGCTGCGCGAGGCCAAGCGCGCCCAGATGGGCGGCGGAGAGCCGGAGTCCGCGGCAACGGCGCGGGTTCAGCCGGCCCCGGCGGTGCGGTTCGTCTCCGCCGTCCATCGCATCGCCAAGGACTTCTCCGCCGTCGACGCCGGGGAATTGCGGGCGCACCGCAAGCAGCTCAGCGAGGCGCAATGGCAGGAGCTGCGCCGCCTCCACGCCCTTCTCGACGAGCTTCTGGCCTGACCGTTGGCAACGCTGAATTTGTAACGGACACCCGCTGACGTCAGCGGCGGGTGTCAACTTCAGCGTCGATGACCCGCTTGACCTCGCAGAACCAGCGCAGCTTTTCCGCGAAGGGCAGGCGGGCGAGCCCGCTGGGCGAGGGCAGCACGACGTCCACCGGACCATCGAACAGGCTGTCCGGCTGCACGCCCCAGTCCGCCCGGTCGCGATCCGCGGCGGCGAGATAGACCCCCTTCCCCGTGTAGGCGATCACCCGCGGCCGGAATTCCGCGATCAGCGCGCGCAGCCGCGGCACGCCGCCGCGCAGCTCCGCCCGGCTGAGATCGGCGGCGCCCGGGGTCGCCCGCGCCACGAGGTTGGTGGAGCCCAGCCCGAACTCCGGCAACAGCCGGTCCTCCTCCGGGCGCAGCAGCCGTGGCGTCAGGCCGGCCTCCGCCAGCAGTTTCCAGAATTGGTTGCCCGGCCCAGCGTAATTGTGGCCGAGCCGGCCGGAGCGCATGCCGGGGTTGAAGCCGACGAACAGGGCGTCCAGTCCGGGGGCGATGATGTCGAGGATCGGGCCTTCGGAATCGGTCATGTTGCGTCAACAGTGGAAAACGGCGTCCGGCAACGCTGAATTTGAAACGCTCCTACTCCGCCGTCCGCCATTCGGCGAGAATCACCGGGGCGGCGAAGCCGGCGAGGATGGCCGCCAGCGTCACGAACAGCATGGCGCCCCAGGCGCTGTAGCCCAGAACTCCCAAGACGCCGCCCAGGAAGAAGGAGCCGACGGTCGGCAGATGCGTCTTCAGCTTGTCGAGCGTCACCCGGACGCGATCCCGGCCGTTGCGGTGGTAGAGATCGTCGATCAGGTTGCCCAGTTCGATCCCGATGTCGGTGATCATGCCGGTGACGTGGGTGGTGCGGACGCGGGCGTTGGAGATGCGCGTGACGATGGCGTTCTGCAACCCCATCAGGAAGCTCAACCCCATGACCAGCGCGGCGCCGCGAAGCTCGTGCAGCCAGACGTCGGCGGCGCCGAGCCCGGCGAGCAGCAGGGCTTCCAGGCAGACGCTGTAGGCGTAGATCGCCGACAGGCCGCGGCGCTGCCCGGCGTTGATGAGCATCGCCGACACCATCGCCCCGGCGATGAAGGTCGCCACGATCGCCAGCGCCATGCCGAAGGCGCCCATCTCGCCCAGCGCCAGATGATCCGCCATGGTCGAGACGGTGCCGGTCATGTGCGAGGAGTAGAGGCCGGCGGCGTAGAATCCCGCGGCGTTGACAGCGCCGGCGATGCCCGCCAGCGACCAGGCCAGACTGCGGTCCGCCGACACGCCACGATGCTCACCCTGCCGGACCAGCATGCCCAACTCCCTGAACCAAACGGGGCGCCATCATAGTGGCGACCGCAAGCGTCGGGGACCCGCTGGTTTGGAGGATCATCAATGCGTTTCCGGAGCGGTCGGCATGGTCTTGACGATGTCGAGGAACGCCCGCAGGGCCGGCGGCACGGCGCGGTGCCCGGGATAATACACCGCCGCCCGCTCCGGCTTGTGCATCCAGGCGGGCAGAACGGTCCGCAACCGCCCGTCCGCAAGGGCGGCTTCGGCGGCCCAACTCACCACATAGGCGAGCCCCAATCCTTGCGCGGCGGCGTCCACCATCAGTTCCTCGTCGTCGAGCACCAGCGGTCCGTTGGTGTCGACCGTCAATTCCTGCCCGGCCCGCTCGAACTCCCAGCGGTACAGCCGTCCGCCGGGCAGGCGGTGGCCGATGCAGCGATGACGCTGGAGATCGTCGGGCGTCGTCGGCTCCCCGGCGCGGTCGAGATAGGCGGGGGAGGCGACGCAGACGAAACCGATCGGGGCGGGGAAGGGCACCGCGACCATGTCCTTCGGGATGGAGTCGATCAGGCGGACGCCGGCGTCGAAGCCGCCGGACACGATGTCGATCAGCCGCCCCTCGACGACCAGATCCACCGTCACGTCGGGAAACCGCTCGACCATGCGCGGGAGGACGTCGCGGACGAGAACCGCCGCGGCCACGCGCGGCGCGTTGATGCGGACCCGGCCGGCCACATTTCCCCGAACAGCCGAGGCGGCGTCCAGCGCTTCGTCCAACGATGTCAGGGCGACCTGCAGCCGGCCGAGCAGTTCAATCCCCGCTTCGGTCGGCGAAACGCTGCGGGTCGTGCGGTTGAGGAGGCGCACGCCCAGCCGATCCTCAAGGCCCCGCATCGCGTGGCTCAGCGTGGATGGCGCCGTTCCGAGTTCGTCCGCGGCACGGCGAAAGCTGCGATGGGTGGCGACGGCCACGAAGGCGCTGAGGTCGTTCAGGGAGGGACGCATCATTGATGGCGATTTTGCATCAGCCCGTGTCGATTTCAACGTCTAATCGCGCACCTCTTCAACTGCTATCTCCTGCTCCGGTTCCAATCTAAACGGGAGACACCGATGTCCAAGCGTGACGCCCTCTTTCCGGCCGGCCGGCAGGCGCTCTACGAAATCCACCGCTACTCCGCGGCCATCCGATCCGGCGATCTCCTCTTCATCTCGGGGCAGGTGGGCGGTCACGAGGACGGTTCTCCCGAGCCGGACTTCGCGAAGCAGGTTCAACTGGCTTTCGACAACCTGCGCGAGGTTCTGAAGGCGGCCGGCGCCACCTTCGACGACATCGTGGACGTGACGACGTTCCACACCGATCCGGAGGCCCAATTCGAGACTGTCCTGTCGGTCAAGGACCGGATGTTTCCGCAGAAGCCCTATCCCAACTGGACCGCGGTCGGCGTGACGTGGCTCGCCGGTTTCGACTTCGAGATCAAGGTGATCGCTCGGGTTCCACAAACCGTCTGAGCCGGCATTGGCGACAACGTCCTTCCCATCACGCCATGCATCGCGCTCATTGGACGGCTTGTCGCGACTCGCAAGCTTTGGCATTGTTGTGGAGACGCACCGTCACAAGACCGCGCGAACACCGACCTTCCAGTCTAGGAAGTGAAGTGGTCATTTGGTATCATTTTTTTCCGAACTCCTTGATCTGAAATGCGTCACAGCTCGATCTGGGCGGCGGTGATGACGCTTTGCGCGATGTCGGCGATGCGGCGGCCCTGCTTCATGGCGGCCTTGCGCAGGGCGTTGTAGGCCGCCTCCTCCGTCAGGGAATTCCGCTGCATCAGGATGCCCTTCGCCCGCTCGATCAGCTTGCGGTCGGCGAGCTGCGTGCGCGCCTCGTCGCGTTCGCGTTTCAGCGTTTCAAAAGCAGCGAATCTGGCCAGCGCGGTTTCCAGGATCGGCCGCACGCGGGCGGGGTGCAGCCCGTCGAGGACGAAGGCGGCCACCCCGGCCTCCGCCGCCTGCGCCGCCGCCCCCGGCGGGGCTTTGTCGGCGAAGAGGACGACGGCGCAGGCTCCCGACCGGGCCAGCCGGAAGACGCCGTCGAGCGTCGCAGGGTCCGGCGTTTCCAGCACCGCGACGACCGCGTCCGGGGCCAGCGCGGCGCTGCGGGCGGCCAAGTCGGCGAACCCATGGACCACGGCGATCCGGTCGGCGATCCGGTCGGCGATCCGGTCGCGGCCTCCCGTCCCGACGGCCAAGCCGTCCTCCACCGCCCGCGTGGCGTCGGGGTCGGGGCCGGCCACCAGAATGGTCAGGGGTTTGTTCGCCATGGCCGCTCCGCCCTCCCCCTCACGCCGCCTTCACCGTCCCGTGGTGCCCGCCTTCCAGAAAGTTCAGCAACTCCTCCCGGTAGGCGTAATAACGGGGGTGCTCCAGCAGGGCCTGCCGGGTCCGGGGGTGGGGGATGTCCACCTCCAGGATATGGCCGATGCGGGCGTTCGGCCCGTTGGACATCATCACCACACGGTCGGCCAGCAGGATCGCCTCGTCAACGTCGTGGGTGACGCAGATGGCGGTGACCTGGGTGCGCGCCCACACCTCCATCAGCACCTCCTGAAGCTCCCAGCGGGTCAGGCTGTCCAGCATCCCGAAGGGCTCGTCGAGCAGCAGCAGCTTCGGCGACAGGGCGAAGGCCCGCGCGATGCCGACGCGCTGCTTCATGCCGTTGGACAGCTCCGCCGCGGTCTTGTGCATGGCATTGCCCAGCCCGACCCGCGACAGGTAGTAGCGGGCGATGTCGTTGCGCTCGCCCCGGCCCGCCTGCGGGTAGACGCGGTCGACCCCCAGCATGACGTTCTCCAGCGCGGTCAGCCAGGGGAACAGGCTGGGCGCCTGGAAGACCACCGCCCGATCGGGACCGGCGCCGACGACCTCCTTGCCGTCCAGCACGATGCCGCCGCTGGAGACGTCGGCCAACCCGGCGACCATCGACAGGACGGTGGACTTGCCGCAGCCCGAATGGCCGATCAGCGAGATGAACTCCCCCTTGCGCATCTTCAGGTCGAAGCCGTCCACCACGGTCAGCGGCCCCTTCGGCGTGGCGAAGGTCTTGGTCACCCGGCTGAACTCCACATAGCGGTCGTCGGACAGGCCGCCGGGCTGGCCGGCAAGATAAGCCTTGGGTGGGGGCGCTGCGGTGATCGGCGTCGCCGCCGGCATGGTCAGACTCTCGTCCACCGCGGCGGCGGCGCGGCTGGCCCCGGCCTCCATCAGCCAGGCCGTGACCTCGGCGCGCAGGCGCTTGAAATCCGGGTCGTGGTTCACGGCGGTGCGGTCGCGCGGGCGCGGCAGGTCCACCGCGAAGGCGGGGCCGAGCGTCGCCCCCGGACCCGGCGTCAGCGGGATGATGCGGTCGGCCAGCAGGATGGCCTCGTCCACGTCGTTGGTGATGAGGACGACGGTCTTGCGGTCCTTGCGCCAGATCGCCTCGATCTCGTCCTGGAGCTTGGCGCGGGTCAGCGCGTCCAGCGCCGACAGCGGCTCGTCGAGCAGCAGCATCTCCGGGCTCATGGCGAGCGCGCGGGCGAAGCCGACGCGCTGGCGCATGCCGCCCGACAGCTCCTTGGGGCGGCGGTCGGTGGCGTGGCCCAGCCCCACCGTCTCCACCGCGCGGCGGGTGAGCACGCCGCGCTCCGGCGACGGTTTGCCCTTGTGCACGGCGTCCACGGCCAGCGCCACGTTGTCCTTCACGCTCAGCCAGGGCATCAGCGAGTAGTTCTGGAACACGACGCCGCGCTCCGCCCCCGGCCCGCGCACCGGCGCACCGCGGAACAGCACCGTGCCCGCGTCGGGGGCCGCCAGCCCGCCCATCAGGTTGACCAGCGTGGTCTTGCCGGCGCCGGAGAAGCCGACGATGGCGACGAACTCCCCCTCCGCGATGGACAGGTCGATGCCGCGCAGCACCTCGGTCCCGCCGTAGGACTTCGCGACGTTCTTCAGCTCAAGGATGGCCATGCTCGGGGACTCCTCAGCGGGTGCCGGTGTGGGAAACGGCGGCCTGGAAGGCCAGCATGACGCGGTCGAGCAGGAAGCCGATCAGGCCGATGGTGAAGACCGCCACCATGATGCGGGCGAGCGAGGAGGAGGAGCCGTTCTGGAACTCGTCCCACACGAACTTGCCGAGGCCGGGGTTCTGGGCCAGCATCTCCGCCGCGATCAGCACCATCCAGCCCACGCCCAGCGACAGCCGCAGCCCGGTGAAGATGTAGGGCAGCGCCGAGGGCAGCACGAGCCGGCGCACCATCGTCGGGCCGGAGAGCTGCAGCACCTTGCCGACGTTCATCAGGTCCTTGTCGATGGAGGACACGCCGACCGCCGTGTTGATCAGCGTCGGCCACAGCGAGCAGAGCGTCACCGTGACGGCCGAGGTCAGGAAGGACTTCTCAAAGGTCGGGTTGTCGCTCGACACCGTGGCGCTGACCACCATGGTGACCAGCGGCAGCCAGGCCAGCGGCGACACCGGCTTGAAGATCTGGATCAGCGGGTTCATCGCCGCGTTGACCGTGCGGGACAGGCCGCAGGCCACCCCCAGCGGCACCGCCACCAGCGCGCCGAGCAGGAAGCCGGTGAAGACCGTCTTCAGGCTGGTCAGGATCTGGTCAAGATAGGTCGGCTTGCCGGCGTAGGGCCGGGTCTTCACCTCGGCGGCCGGGTCCTTGGCCAGCAGCTCGGCGTTGCGCTTGGCCTGCCGGTCGTAGAAGGCGGCTTCCTTGGCGCGCTCGGCCTTGTGGTCGGCGTGGAGGATGCCGATCTGCTCCCACACCTGGGCCGGGCCGGGGATGGCGCCCAGGCTGGTGTTCACCTGTGGCGCCAGCCACGCCCAGGCGGCGAGGAACAGCATCAGAGCGGTCAGCGGCACGCCCATCTGCTGCCACAGCTCCTGCCCCTGCTGGCGCGGGCTGTCCCCGGCGGCCATGCGGAGCAGCGGGCTGAGCCAGCCGAGCCCGACGATCTGCAGGGTGGCGGCGGTGCGGTTGAGCGCGTGGGCGAGACGGGCCTTGCGCCGGGCGCGCATCGCCTCGGCGGAGGAGAGGGTGGAGGCTTCGGTCACGCTGGTCATGGGGTGATCTTTCTGTTTGGCGCGGGGCGCCGATGCCCCCCTCCCAACCTTCCCCCGCTTCGCAGGGGGAGGAGCGGATTCCCTCCCCTGCGAAGCGGGGGAGGGTTAGGGTGGGGGCCCGTCGCGACCACGGCGCGGGTCATCCGGGGAAAGAAGCGCTCAACCGCCGACCAGTTGCCCACCCTGCACCGCCTGCCCGCCCTTCAGGCCGATGGGCAGCTTCGTCAGGTACTCGTTGGGCTTGCGGCCGTCGTAGGCGATGCCGTCGATGAATCCGTTATCCAGCGGCTTGTAGCCGTCGCTGGTCCAGGGGAAGTCGGCCTCCTTGGCCTTGCCCTCCTCCACCAGCAGCCGCGCGGCCTTCAGGTAGATCTCCGGCTTGTAGACCTTGCGGGCGGTCTCGTCATACCAGGCGTCCGGCTTGGCCTCGGCGATCTGGCCCCAGCGGCGCATCTGCGTCAGGTACCAGACGGCGTCGGAGTAGAAGGGATAGGTGGCGTTGTAGCGGAAGAAGACGTTGAAGTCGGGAACCGCCCGCTTGTCGCCCTTCTCATACTCGAAGGTCCCGGTCATCGAGTTGGCGATGACCTTGGCGTCGGCCCCCACATACTCCGACTTGGCCAGGATCTTCACCGCCTCGGCGCGGTTGGCGTTGCCGTTCTCGTCCAGCCACATGGCGGCGCGGATCAGCGCCTTGACCAGCGCCAGATGGGTCTTGGGGTTCTTGGCGGCCCAGCCCTCGGTGACGCCGAAGACCTTCTCCGGGTTGTTCTTCCAGATCTCGGTGTCGGTGATGACCGGCACGCCGATGCCCTTCATCACCGCCTGCTGGTTCCACGGCTCGCCGACGCTGTAGCCGAAGATGGTCCCGGCCTCCAGCGTCGCCGGCATCTGCGGCGGCGGGGTGACGGAGAGCAGCGCGTCGGCCTGGATCTGGCCCGACACGTCGTTGGGCGCGTAGTAGCCGGGGTTGATGCCGCCGGCGGCCAACCAGTAGCGCAGCTCGTAATTGTGGGTGGAGACGGGGAAGACCATGCCCATGGTGAAGGGCTTGCCCTCTGCCCGGTACTGGGCGATGACCGGCTTCAGCGCGTCGGCCTTGATCGGGTGCAGCGGCTTGCCGTCCGGCCCCTTGGGCAGGTTGGGCTTCATCCGCTCCCACACCTCGTTGGACAGGGTGATGCCGTTGCCGTTCAGGTCCATCGAGAAGGCGGTCACCACGTTGGCCTGGGTGCCGAAGCCGATGGTGGCCCCCAGCGGCTGGCCGGCCAGCATGTGGGCGCCGTCCAGCTCCCCGGAGATCACACGGTCGAGCAGCACCTTCCAGTTGGCCTGCGGCTCCAGCGTCACCGACAGGCCCTCGTCCTCGAAGAAGCCCTTCTCCGCGGCGATGGCGAGCGGGGCCATATCGGTCAGCTTGATGAAGCCCAGCTTGAGCTGGTCCTTCTCCACGTCGAGCGGAGCGGCCTGGGCGGACCCGAGCATCAACGCCAGCGTGGCGGCGGCGGACAGCAGGGCGGTGCGGGGGGAGGCGGGAAGTCGGATCACGTCTCGGGTCACGTCTCGCGTCACGTTGGTCGCTCCATCTCTCGTTCCGGACCCCCGCGGCACGCCCGACCTCGATCCAACGCCCCACCGGCGACGCGCCGTTGAGGGCTCTCCAGCCGTGAAGGGCTGTCGAACCGGGTCAGCGACGGTGCCGAGGGGCCCAACCTTGGGCGTATGGGATGGACGCACCGCCGTTGGCGCGTCCCGCCGTTCCTCTCGCAAGGATCATGCCAAAGGCTGAATGAGCGTCCAAACAGAGCCAAAGGTCTTTGTTTCTGCGGCTTTGACGCGAGTTGCCTATTCTTTGTGCTAGTACCTTGGTGGTGACGCATTGCACAAATTGTCGGCTTTCGGACCGCTTTTTGTTCGATGCAGGACAAAAGCGCGTGTTCTGGTCCCGACACTCCCGCCATCGACCAGCGGCGGCGAGCCCCTGCAAATGGCGGAAATCCGCCATTCCGGTCCCTTTCTCATACCTTGGTGCCGGTGTTGGCACGCGGCTTGCCAGAAGGACGGGCAGATCAGGGCCAGGGCAACGGCGCCATGGCCGGTTCGACGGCGAACCACCCGGACAACGGCGTCCGAAACCCTTGGGAATCCCGCGGGAGTCCCAAGGGCTTCGGGCGCCTTTTTCTTTTCGGCCTCGCGGCCTCGCAAGAGGGCACACAGCATGAGCACGCACACCAATCCACCCACTCCGCGCGAACGGCTGGTCGTCGTCGGCAACGGCATGGCCGGCATCCGCACGCTGGAGGAGCTGCTGGCCAAGGCGCCGGACCGTTACGACATCACCGTCTTCGGCGCCGAGCCGCACCCCAACTACAACCGCATCATGCTCTCCCCCGTGCTGGCCGGGGAGAAGACCTTCGAGCAGATCGTCCTGAACGGGCGCGACTGGTATGAGGCCAACGGAATCAGGCTGTTGACCGGCGACCGGGTGGAGGTGATCGACCGTGCGAACTGCACCGTCACGGCCATCTCCGGCCTGACCGTGCCCTATGACAAGCTGTTGATCGCCACCGGCTCCACCCCCGTCATCATCCCGGTTCCCGGCTCCACCCTGACCGGCGTCGTCGGCTTCCGCGATCTCGCCGATGTCGACACGATGCTTGAGGCGGCGGCCCGGGGGGGACGCGCTGTGGTCATTGGCGGCGGCCTGCTCGGGCTGGAGGCGGCCAACGGCCTGAAGGTCAAGGGCATGGACGTCACCGTCCTGCACCTGATGGACACGCTGATGGAACGGCAGCTCGACCGCTCCGCCGGGGCGCTGCTGCGGCACGAGCTGGAACGCCGCGGCATCACCGTGCTGACCGGCGCCGACACTGCTGAAATTGTGGGCAGCGAGAAAGTTTCCGCGGTTCGCCTGAAAAACGGGCAGGAACTTCCCGCCGATCTGGTCGTCATGGCCGTGGGCATTCGCCCGAACACGACGCTGGGCAAGGCGGCGGGGCTGGCCTGCGGGCGCGGCATCCAGGTGGACGACGCCATGACCACCTCCGACCCGGCGATCCTGTCGGTCGGCGAATGCGTGGAGCATCGCGGCCAGACCTACGGCCTCGTCGCCCCGCTGTTCGAGATGGCCAAGGTCGCCGCCGCCCGGCTGGCCGGCAGTGCGGAGGCCGCCTACACCGGCTCCGTCACCTCGACCAAGCTGAAGGTGACGGGGGTGGACGTCTTCTCGGCGGGCGATTTCACCGGCGGCAAGGACTGCGAGGACATCGTGTTCCGCGACGCCGCCCGCGGCGTCTACAAGCGCGTGGTGGTCAAGGAGAACCGCATCCTCGGCGCCGTGCTCTACGGCGACACCAAGGACGGCGGCTGGTACTTCCAGATGCTGAAGGACGGGACCGAGGTGGCGCCGGTCCGCGACACCCTGATCTTCGGCCAGAGTTTTGGAGGCGAGGGGGCGGCAAACCCTAAGGCCGCCGTTGCGGCGCTCCCCGACAGTGCGGAGATCTGCGGCTGCAACGGCGTGTGCAAGGGCACCATCGTCACGGCGATCACCGAGAAGGGCCTGTCCAGCCTGGACGAGGTGCGGGCTCATACCAAAGCCTCGGCCTCCTGCGGGAGCTGCACCGGTCAGGTGGAGCAGCTTCTGGCCCTGACGCTGGGCGACGGCTATGCGGGCGAGGCGAAGGCCAAGCCGATGTGCAAATGCACCGACCGCACCCACGACGAGGTGCGCCGGGCCATCACCGCGCTGGACCTGAAAACCATCCCCGACGTGATGCAGCGGCTGGAATGGCGCACGCCCGACGGCTGCCACCATTGCCGCCCGGCGCTGAACTATTACCTGCTCTGCGAATGGCCGGGCGAGTACAAGGACGACAGCCGGTCCCGCTACATCAACGAGCGCGTCCACGCCAACATCCAGAAGGACGGCACCTACTCCGTCGTCCCGCGCATGTGGGGCGGGCTGACCAGCGCCAAGGAGCTGAGGGCCATCGCCGACGTGGTGGACAAGTTCGCCATCCCCACGGTGAAGGTGACCGGCGGCCAGCGCATCGACCTGTTCGGCGTGAAGAAGGAGGATCTGCCCGCGGTGTGGGCGGACCTGAACGCCGCCGGCATGGTGTCCGGCCACGCCTACGCCAAGGGGCTGCGCACGGTGAAGACCTGCGTCGGGTCGGAATGGTGCCGCTTCGGCACGCAGGACAGCACCGGCCTGGGCGTCAAGCTGGAGCGGATGACCTGGGGCACCTGGACCCCGCACAAGGTGAAGCTGGCCGTCTCCGGCTGCCCGCGCAATTGCGCGGAGGCCACCATCAAGGACCTCGGCGTCGTCTGCGTAGACAGCGGCTACGAGCTGCATGTCGGCGGCAACGGCGGCATGCATGTCCGGGCCTGCGACCTGCTGGTGAAGGTGGAGACCGAGGCGGAGGTGCTGGAATACACCGGTGCCTACATGCAGCTCTACCGCGAGGAAGCCCGCTATCTGGAGCGCACCGCCCCGTGGGTCGAGCGCGTCGGGCTGGACCACATCAGGCGCCGGCTGGTCGATGATGCCGAAGGCCGCGCGGCCCTCAACGCCCGCTTCCTCTTCTCCCAAAGCTTTTCGCAGGACGATCCCTGGGCCGAGCGGGCCAACGGGTCGGTGGACCGTCATGAATTCGCGCCGCTCGCTCAGGTGGGGTAACGACACATGGATCAGAGCATTTCCTGGATCACCGTCGGCTCGGTCGAGGACATTCCCCGCCAGGGGTCCCGCGTGGTGCGGACCGGCTTTGGCGACATCGCCCTGTTCCGCACCGTGGCGGACGAGGTCTACGCGCTGGAGGACCGCTGCCCGCACGCCGGCGGCCCGCTGTCGCAGGGCATCGTCCACGGGGCGCGCGTGACCTGCCCGCTGCACAGCTGGGTGATCGACCTCGCCAGCGGCGAGGCGGTCGGCCCGGACGAGGGCTGCGCCGGCCACTGCCCGGTGCGGGTGGTCGACGGCGCGGTGCAACTCGGGCTGGCCGCCTTCCGTCCGGGCCGCGGAGGCTGCGGCCATGGGTGAGGAAAGGCCCTATCCCCCCTCTCCCCTCCGGGGAGAGGGTCGGGGTGAGGGGGGTGCGCTTGTGCCGGACGCCGCGCCACGCGCAACCCCCTCACCCTCCCCTCTCCCCAGAGGGGAGAGGGAATTTGGGGAGGAAACGGTCCGCACCACCTGCCCCTATTGCGGCGTCGGCTGCGGCGTTCTGGCTTCCGTCTCCAGCGACGGCACCGTCGGCGTGGCCGGCGATCCCGACCACCCGGCCAACCGGGGGAAGCTCTGCTCCAAGGGCACCAATCTCCCCGACACGCTGGGCCTCGCCGAGCGGCTGCTCCATCCACAGGTGGACGGGCGGCGCGTCGCCTGGGACGAGGCGATCGCGGAAGTCGCAAAGCGCCTGTCCGACACCATCGCGAAGCACGGGCCGGACTCGGTGGCCTTCTACGTCTCCGGCCAGTTGCTGACCGAGGACTATTACGCCGTCAACAAGCTGGCGAAGGGTTTCCTCGGCACCGCCAACATCGACACCAACTCGCGCCTCTGCATGGCCTCCAGCGTGGCGGGCCACAAGCGCGGCTTCGGCGCCGACGCGGTGCCGGTGACCTACGACGACCTGGACGAGGCCGATCTGGTCCTGCTGGTCGGCTCCAACCTCGCCTGGTGCCACCCGATCCTGAACCAGCGGCTGCTGGCGGCCAAGCACACGCGCGGCACGCGCATCGTCGTCCTCGACCCGCGCCGCACCGCCGCGGTGGACGGCGCCGACCGGCACCTGCCCATCCGCCCCGGCACCGACGCCCTGCTGTTCAACGGGCTGCTTGTTTATCTGGCTGACAACCATCTCGCCGACAACGGCCTGATCGACGCCCGTTTCGTCGCGGAGCACACCGCCGGTCTGGCCGAGGCGCTGGAGGCCGCCCGCGCCGACGCGCCCTCCCCCGCCCATGTCGCCGCCTGCTGCGGTCTGCCGCTGGCGGAGGTCGAGGCCTTCTACGCTGAAGTCGCAACGGTCCGCCGCACCGTCACCGTTTACTCCCAGGGGGTGAACCAGTCCTCGCAGGGGACGGACACCGTCAACGCCATCCTGAACGTTCATTTCCTGACCGGGCGGATCGGCGCGCCGGGCATGGGGCCTTTCTCGGTCACCGGCCAGCCCAACGCCATGGGCGGGCGCGAGGTCGGCGGGCTTGCCAACCAGCTCGCCGCCCATATGGGGTTCGAGCCGGAGTCGGTGGACCGGCTGCGCCGCTTCTGGAACGCGCCGCGGGTGGCGGACAAGCCCGGCCTGAAGGCGGTGGACCTGTTCCGCGCCGTGGAGCAGGGCACGGTCCGCGCCGTCTGGGTCATGGCGACCAACCCGGCGGTCAGCATGCCCGACGCCGCCCGCGTCCGTCGCGCGCTGGCCAAATGCGAAACCGTCATCGTCTCCGACTGCGTCGCCGATACCGACACGGCGCGGCTGTCCCACATCCGCCTGCCCGCTGCGGGGTGGAGCGAGAAGGACGGCACCGTCACCAACTCCGACCGCACCATCTCCCGTCAGCGGGCCTTCCGTCCCCTGGCGGGCGAGGCGCGGCCCGACTGGTGGATCGTCACTCAGGTCGCCCGCGCGATGGGCTTCGCCGCCGCCTTCTCCTTTGAGACGCCCGCCGACGTTTTCCGCGAGCACGCCGCCCTCTCCGCCTTCGAGAACGGCGGCACGCGCGCCTTCGACATCGGCGGCCTCGCTGGGCTGTCCGACGCTGAATTTGAAACGCTCGCTCCCGCCCCCTGGCCGCGGCGGGCCGGTGAGGGTCCGACGCGCCGTCTCTTCGCCGATGGGCGCTTCTTCACCGAGGATGGGCGGGCGCGCTTCGTACCCGTTGCCTCCCGCCCCCTGCCCCGCTCCGTGGAGCCGGGTTCGCTGATGTTGAACACCGGCCGCCTGCGCGACCAGTGGCACACCATGACGCGCACCGGCCTGTCGCCGCGCCTCTCCGCCCACGCGCCGGAGCCCTGCCTGGATCTCCACCCGCAGGACGCGGCGGCGCGCGGCTTGACCGACGGCGCTCTGGTCAGCCTCTCAACCCCCGTCGGTACGGCGCTGGCCCGGCTGCGCGTGACCGAGGCGCAGCGGGTGGGGGAAGCCTTCCTGCCCATGCACTGGACCGACCGCTTCACCGCCTCCTGCGTCGTCGGGCGGCTGGTGGACGATCTGGCGGTGGACCCGGTGTCGGGCCAGCCCGACCTGAAGCGGATGCCGGTGACGCTCACCCCCTACCCTGCCGCCTGGACCGGCTTCCTGATCGCCCGCGAGCCGGTGGAGCCTGCCCATGGCGGCTACTGGTCCCGCCGCGCCGTCCCCGGCGGCCACCTGATCGAGCTGGCCAGCGAGGACGCCCTGCCCGCTCCGGAGACGCTCGCGTTCGGCTTCGCCGGGGCGACCGTCGATTACAGCGACGCGGCCCGCGGCGTGCTGCGCCGCGCCTGGGTGACCCACGACCGGCTGGAGGCCTGTCTGTTCCTGTCCACCTCCGGCGCCCTGCCCAGCCGGGGCTGGCTGGTCGAGCTGCTGTCGGCGGAGGCGCTGGACGGTGCCGCCCGCCGTGCCCTGCTCTCCGGCCGGTCGCCGGTTCCCACGGCCGACGAGGGGCGGACGGTCTGTTCCTGCTTCGGCGTCGGCGTCAACCGTCTGATCGCCGCCATTCAAAGCCAAGGCCTGACCACGGTCCAGGAGGTCGGAGCGGCCCTGCGGGCCGGAACCAACTGCGGCTCCTGCATCCCCGAACTCAAGGAGATCCTTGCCGATGCCCAGCGCAGCCATGTGGCTTGACGGTCTTGTCTCCCGGTCCGGAGGCCAGCGTTTCAACTTCATCGTCGCTTTGCGCGCCGCGCTGGGCTCCGCGCTGCGTCCGCGCACGACCCGCCGCGTCGCCCGCGCCATCCCGCAGGCGGGCACGCGGACCCCGCATGTCACGCTGGTCGGCGCCGGGCCGGGGGACCCCGACCTGCTGACCGTCGCGGCGGCGCGGGCCATTTCGCAGGCCGAGGTGATCCTCTACGACCACCTCGTCGGGCCGGGCATCCTCGCCCTGGCGCAGCCGGGGGCGGAGCTGATCTGCGTCGGCAAGCGGTCGGGCCAGCATTCCCACTCGCAGGAGGCCATCAACACGCTGATCGCGGCGCAGGCCCGCACGGGGCGGCGCACCGTGCGGCTGAAGGGCGGCGACCCGATGATCTTCGGCCGGGCCGGCGAGGAGATCGAGCATCTGGAGCGTGTCGGAATCAGCGTGTCGGTGATTCCCGGAATCACCGCAGCCCTCGGCTGCGCGTCCAGCGCCGGGCTGTCGCTGACCAAGCGCGGCGTGTCGCGCGCCGTGACCTTCGTCACCGCCCATGCCCGCGAGGGCGACGCGACGGAGCCGGACTGGGCGCGGCTGGCCGACCCCAAAGGCACGCTGGCGATCTACATGGGTCGCGAGGCCGCTTGCCGCGTCGGGCGCGGCCTGACCGCCGGCGGGCTGTCCCCCGACACGCCGGTGCTGGCGGTGGAGAACGGCTGCCGCCCCGACGAACGCCACCACCGCACGACGCTGGGCGCCATGGCCGAGCAAGGCGTGGCGGCGGGCGACGGCCCGACGCTGCTTTTGATCGGCTGGGCGCTAGAAGAACGGGCGGCGCACGCCGGTGATGCCCTCGGCGCGGGCGGCCACGTCGGCCAGGGGTTCGGTCACGACTGACATGGTGAAGACGGTGGCGTGCAGCAGCGTGGCGCCGTCCAGCATGATGCCGACATGGCCGGGGAAGAACACGATGTCGCCGCGGCGGTAGTCCACGCCTTGCCCGTCTGCCGAGACCATCGGCCCCAGCCGGTCGTCGTTGCGCTGCATCCCGCTGCTGTGGTGGGTGGTGATCCCCGCCGCGCGCAGCGCCACTTGGACGAGGCCGGAGCAGTCGATGCCGAAGGCGCTCCGCCCACCCCAGACATAGGGCGTCTCCAGGAAGCGCAGCGCCGTCTCCACCGGAACGCGGTTCGGCGGCACGGCCACCGGCTCCAACAGTTTGCCGAAGGTCCACAGCCCGTTGTCGAGCCGGACCCAGCCCCCTGGAAACTGGGCGTCCGCTTGCTCCGCTACGGTCACGAGGCTGCCGAAGCTCAGCGCCGCCATCGGCACCGCCTTGTGGGTGGGCGCCGGGTGCAGGTTCGCCACGCGCCCGGACACGCGGTGGGTCGGGGCGACCGGCTCCGTCAGGTCGGTGCCGGGGGGAAGCCAGCCGACATGGCCGTCGGTGCGGTTTTCCACCTTCACCCAGTCGCCATCCCGGTCGAGCGGCGTACATGTCTCACCGAACAGCATCTCGCTGGTTTGCGGGACGCCGTGCCTCGGCTGTTCCAGAAGAACGGCCTGCGGGGCGGCGAGCCGGCGGATCGGGGTGGTCTGTGCATCGGTCATGCCGGTCACGCTAGAGCCCGCCCTGCCGGAATGCAAGCCAGAGGACCGTTCCGGACAATCCTCCGGGAGACGGGGATTTGCTATGGATTTGACGCTTTTCGACAGGAGAGTGCGATGGGCAACCGTGTGAGGCGTCTGGGACTCGCGGCGGCGACAGGGGCATGTCTGCTGGCCGGTGCGGCCGCCGCGCAGATGGCTCCCCAGGCGGCCACCCAGGGTCCCCTGCGGCTCGTGCCGCAGCCCATTCCCTCTCCGGCTCCTTCTCCGGCTGTGGAGCAGCCCCCTGCCCCGCCGGTCCCCGTTCCACCGCAGCCGTCCTCGGCGGCCACGGTGGTCCGGCCGGGTCAGCCCGCGGCCAACCCTGCGCCCATCCCGCAGCCCGCCGCGAGCGCTGACCCGGCCCAAATCCATCCGCCCACGCCGCGCCCCCAACCGACCGACGGGGTCGCGGCGGTGCGCGCCTTCTATGACGCCTTGGGGCAGGCGGACGCCGCGCGGGCCAACACCTACGTCATTCCCGAGAAGCGGGGCAGCGGGGCCTACGACATCGCGTCCATGAACCGCTTCTACGGCAACATGAGCGTTCCCGTCCGCCTGCTGGCCGCGGAGCCCATCGGTCGGAATGCCGTGCGCGTGCGCTACCATTACGTCTATGTGAATGGCCGCAGCTGCGACGGCGCCGCCGAGGTCGCGCTGGCCGAGCGCGACGGGTTGGCGCTGATCGAACGGATCAAGGCGCTCAACGACTGCTGAGGTCTTGTCCCCTCTCCCCTCCGGGGAGAGGGTTAGGGTGAGGGGGTTGCGCGTGACGTCACGTCCGGCACACGCGCAACCCCCTCACCCTCCCCACGCCGTAGGCGTGGGTCCCCTCCCTCTCCCCGGAGGGGAGAGGGCTACCTTGCCCTTCCCGTCGGCTTGCCGGCCTTGGCCGGCGTCCGGCGGCCCTTGCCGGCCTGCTGGGTGTAGAAGGTCTTGCCCGGCTTCGGCCTGTCCGCTCCGGGTTTGTCAGCCTTGCCCATACCCCCCGTCGTTTGCCAGGCCGGCACGAGCTGGTGCTCGCCCGGCCCGATCAGGTCGCTGCGGCCCATGGCCTTCAGCGCGTCGCGCAGCACCGGCCAGTTCTCCGGGTCGTGGTAGCGCAGGAAGGCCTTGTGCAGGCGGCGCTGCTTCAGCCCCTTGGCCGAGAACACCGTCTCCGACCCCTCGCGGCGGATCGGGCGCAACGGGTTGCGGTCGCTGTGGTACATCGCCGTGGCGAGCGCCATGGGAGAGGGCAGGTAGGTCTGCACCTGATCGGCCTTGAAGCCGTTCCGCTTCAGCCACAAAGCGAGGTTCATCATGTCCTCGTCGCTGGTGCCGGGATGGGCGGCGATGAAGTAGGGGATGAGGTAGAGCTTCTTGCCCGCCGCCTTGGCCGCCTTCTCGAACATCTCCTTGAAGCGGTCGTAGGTGCCGATGCCCGGCTTCATCATCTTGGACAGCGGGCCAGGCTCGGTGTGCTCCGGCGCGATCTTCAGGTAACCGCCGACATGGTGGGTCACCAGTTCCTTCACATACTCCGGGCTGCGGACGGCGAGGTCGTAGCGCAGGCCCGAGGCGATGTTGATCTTCTTCACGCCGGGGATGGCGCGGGCCTTGCGGTAGAGCTGGATCAGGTCGCTGTGGTCGGTGTTCAGGTTCTTGCAGATGTCCGGGAAGACGCAGGACGGACGGCGGCAGACCTTCTCGATCTCCGGGTCCTTGCAGGTCATGCGGTACATGTTGGCGGTCGGCCCGCCCATGTCGGAGATGACCCCGGTGAAGCCCTTCACCTTGTCGCGGATCTCCTCGATCTCCTTGAGGATCGAGCCCTCCGAGCGGCTCTGGATGATGCGCCCCTCATGCTCGGTGATGGAGCAGAAGGAACAGCCGCCGAAGCAGCCGCGCATGATGTTCACCGAGAAGCGGATCATCTCCCAGGCCGGGATGCGCGCGTCGCCGTAGGACGGGTGGGGCGCGCGGGCGTAGGGCAGGCCGTAGACCCCGTCCATCTCCGCCGTGGTCAGCGGGATCGGCGGCGTGGTCAGCCAGACCTCGCGGTCGCCGTGCCGCTGCACCAGCGCGCGGGCGTTGCCGGGGTTGCTCTCCTGATGCAGCACGCGCGAGGCGTGGGCGTAGAGCACCTTGTCGGCGCTGACCTGCTCGAAGGAGGGCAGGCGGACCACCGTGCGGTCGGCCCCGGCGGCGCGCGGGGCGGCGGGCGTCAGCTCGTCGATGCTGCTGCTGTCGATGACGGTCCAGCCGTCCGGCACGCGGCTGCGAACGATGGAGGTGCCGCGGACGTCGTCGATCTCCCGCGCCTTCTCCCCGGCCGCGATGCGGTGGGCGACGTCGATGATCGCGCGCTCGGCGTTGCCGTAGCACAGGATGTCGGCCTTGGAGTCCACCAGGACGGAGCGGCGGACCTTCTCGCTCCAATGGTCGTACTGGGCGATGCGGCGGAGGCTGGCCTCGATGCCGCCCAGCACGATGGGCACGTCCTTGTAGGCTTCGCGGCAGCGCTGGCTGTAGACGATCACCGCGCGGTCGGGCCGCTTGCCGCCCTCGTCGTTGGGGGTGTAGCTGTCGTTGTGACGCAGGCGGCGGTCCGAGGTGTAGTGGTTCACCATCGAGTCCATGTTGCCGCCGGTCACCCCGAAGAACAGGTTCGGCTTGCCCAGCGCCTTGAACGGCTCCGCGCTGCTCCAGTCCGGCTGGGCGATGATGCCGACGCGGAAGCCCTGCGCCTCCAGCAGCCGCCCGATGATCGCCATGCCGAAGCTGGGATGATCGACATAGGCGTCGCCCGTCACCACCACGATGTCGCAGGAATCCCAGCCCAGCCGGTCCATCTCCGCCCGCGTCATCGGCAGGAAGGGCGCCGGCCGCCGGGCCTCCGTCCGGTGCCGGGGGAGGGAGAAGATGTCCCGCGCCGCCGGAACGGCGACGGTGGGCGTGGCTTCGTTGAGCATGACGCTCTCCGTTCGGGCCGCCGGTGCGCGAGGAGCGCTGCCGGGGCTGGGTGCTTGATGATCGGGTGCCGGTTTCATACCGGCAATGTCCGGCATGGTCCACCGCGCGAGTCCCTACGGAAGTGCCGCGGCGCGGTCAAGGATTGCCTGACCGTCGGGGTCAACTTTATACGCGATTATGACGCCGTGATGTGTGCAGCCGGGCCGCCCGTGGCAAGGGGCCATGGGAAAGAGGGGCTGCAACAGGCGTCCCGGCACCCTGTTGGGAAGGGTTGAGACGCAAGCCTTTCCCCATAGGACAGGAGTGGACCATGAGCACCGACAAGCGTTACGGCGACCAGCGCGACGAACCGCTCGACATCAAGAACACCCGCGCCGACCCCGCCATCGACGAGGAGAAGATGGGCTTCCAGAACATCGAAGGGCCGGGGGCCGAGACCAGAAAGGATAAGGCGCCGGGCACGGACGACTCTCCGGACAGCGCACCCCGGCCGTGACGGGGACCCCCGCAGGCACCGCGGACGTTGTTCGCTGGAACCACAACAAAGCGGAGGTTCGCCATGGCTGAAGAGAAGACACCCGACCGCCCTTCCCAGGCGGGGGGCGAGGCGGGGAAGGACTCCCCGTTGGAGGACAAGACCAAGACGCCCGGCGACGGGACGCTCCAGGACGCCGTTCCCGCCGGAACCACGTCCGACGAGCTGCGGCGGCGCGCGGAAGAGGATGACGGGTCCGTCCAACCGGGCACCGGCTGACGCGTCGTCGGCGTCGTCGGTTTCATCATACGACGTCGTATGAGAACTACCGGGTGACGCTCTCGCCCACGGGCGCGGCCAATCCGACCATGGCATAGCTGTTGCGGATGGCCGCGTCCAGCGTCGGGGGCAGGGGCTGGATGCGCTGCTCCCGCGCGGCGCGGCGGGCGAAATCGGGGTCCGCCGCCAGGGCCCGCGTCGCCGCCGCCTTGGCCTCGTCCATCCGGCCCATCTGCACGAAGGCGACGGCCAGGGCAGCCTGGGCCGGCGCGGCGGCGGTCACCTCGAATTCCAGCTTCGTGCTGTCCGGGTGCCCATGGCGCTGGAGGGCGAAGCTGTAGGCGGGAAGGAGCCGCTCCCGCTGTGCGGGATCGCGTTCCATCGCCTGCTCCAGCAGGGGGAGGCCTTTCGTGGGCTGGCCGGCTTCGACATGCCAGAGGCCGAGGTCGCCGAGCACAAGGGCGTTTCCAGGGGACGCCTGCAAGGCGCGCTGGCCGGCGGCGAAGCAGGAAGCGTACTGCCCGCGCAGGCAATAGGCGGTGTAGAGCGCCGTCAACGGGCGCAGCGAGGTCGGCTCCAGTTCGGTGGCGCGCAGGGCGGCTGCCAGGGCATCGTTGAGGGCGACGTCGTTCCGTTCCGTCCGATACGCGTCGGACTGCAGAAGGGACAGCGCCGACCACAGCCGGGCGGACTCGCTGGCGTTGGTCGTCAGCGCGCTGGCGGCCGAGGTCAGGCAACCGCTCAGGGCGGTTCGCTCGGCCGGCGGGACTTCGTGCCGACCGGTGGCGAGGAAGGCGCACTCGCGCGGCGACAGGCTGGTGGCTGGTTTGGTGCGCAGACGCGCGGTGGCAACCGGCAACAGCGGACCCTGCGCAGCGGTGAGCGGTTCGACGATGCCGGCCGCCAAGGCCTGCGGGGTGGGTGCTCCCTCTGGCCCGGCCGGCCGGTCCAGACTGCTGGACCACAGCACCGCTCCGGTGGCGAGGTCGGTCAAGTGGACGACCAGGCGCACCGCCGCATCATGCCCCTGAAGGCTTCCGGACAGGCGAAACCCTTGATGGGGCAGGGCGGCGGTCGGCGGCGGGGCGATCCGTACCGGAAGATCGGTCCGGATGGCGAGGCTGCTGGCAATCTCGTCGGTCAGCATGGCGGCGAGCGCGCCGTCCTCCGCCGACTGGCCGGTGGTGCGGAAGGGCCCGACGACGAGGGTCATCGATGCATCGACCGCCATGGCCGGGGCCGCCGACAACGTCGTCGAGTGGGGCAGAGCCGGCTCGCTCCCCCTCGGTTCCGCGCCGGCCAGGATCGGATGGGGGCCGAGGGCCAGCGCTTCCTCCACGTCGGCGGGAGTGGCGAGGGTCCGACCGACCAGCAGGCCGGCCAACCCGACCGCGATCAGCACCACGGCGGCCAACCCGGCGATGCGCAGGGAAACGGGCCTGCGCATTGTTTCCGTCGCCGGAATGGCGCGGGGGTCAGGCAGGGCGGGGGGAGCGTCGTCGTTCAGCCGTTCGAAGCGGGGGGCGTAGCCGCCCTTTGGGACGACGATGCGGATCGGGTCGTCACGGCCTGCCGTCAGATAGTAATGCTCCAGGCTGCGGCGCAGCCGCCCGGCCTCCAACCGCACGATGGGATCGGATTGCGGGTCGAAGCTCGGCTCCCGGTTGAAGACGCTGACGGCGATGCAGTAGGCCTTGATCTGCTGCGCCCGCCCGTCCAGGCACTCCTCGACCACATAGCGCAGGAAGCGGCGGTTGCGGTCCGACGCGTCGAAATGGTCGCTCGCCAATATCCGCTCAAGCTGGGTCCTGACGGCACGATCATCCAATGCCCACCCCTGCGCGGGCGGAGTTTCCTCGGTCATTCGTGACGTCTCCCGAACGTTGAGAAAGACCACGGGCAATCTTTCTCAAAAGGGGTGGGTCGATGTGTTGGCGGCATTCTTTCATCGGGAAAAACTGATGTCCATTGGCCCTGTGCTTTTAGGACGGACCATATTCCCGAAGTCCGCCCGTTTCTCTGATCGTTGGGATAGGGCAGTCATCCGAAGGCTGGGGGCACCGGACCGAAGGCGGCGAGGCGCACCCCCGCCGAACGGGGCGTAAACTACCGTATGCTACCCGCCGCGGCGGAACGGTCGGGCCGTTGTCCGGGTTACCCGCCGCCGGACAGGGGACTCGACACGGGAGAGCCCGAACACTGGCTGAAGGCTTCTCCCGTCCCCGCGGCACGCCCGGCTCACCGACGCGCATCCCCCGCCGTCGACCCCGCCGTCAACAAGGCGTGCCGACATTTCCCGGTTTTCCCTGTTCTCGGCTTCGGTAACGCAACGCACCGGTGGTTCCATGTCTTTTTTGTCGTCGTCTTTTTTGTCGTCTCTGAACGTTCCGTCGCGCCGCTACCCGACACCGCACCTTCAAACGTCTCCCCATAAATCCCCGATGGACCAGCCTGCCGCGGCCGCGCTGACGCGCCGCGGCATCTTCGGACTGGGGGCCGCCGTGGCGGTCGGCGTCTGCGACAGCCGCAGCGCGGCGGCGTGGGAGCCGGCGCCGGAGCGCACGCTGCGGATCTACAACTGCCTGACGGGGGAGAGCTTCGATGGCATCTATTGGGCGGAGGGGCGCCCGGTTGCGGAGGCGATGGCCCGCATCGACTGGGTGCTGCGCGACCATCGCAGCGACGATTGCCACCGCATCGATCTCGCCCTGCTGAACCGCCTGTCGGAGATGCAGGAGAAGCTGGACAGCCAGCATCCGTTCGAGGTGCTGTCAGCCTTCCGGTCCCAGGAAACCAACCGCCGCGTCAAGGGGGCGGCGACGGGCAGCCTGCATCTGCAGGGGCGGGCGGTCGACCTGCGCCTGCAGGGGCGGCGCGCGGTGGACCTCTACCGCTGCGCCCTGTCCTTCGGCGACGGCGGGGCGGGCTGCTACGCCAAGCGGAACTTCGTCCATGTGGACACCGGGCCGACGCGGCGCTGGATGGGAGCCTGAACGTGGCGGCGCGGAATCGGGACTTTTCGTCGCAGAACCTTTTGCCAGGGGGCATCGGGCGAAGGGCATTACGCCGATGGATGGATTGTGCGCAGGACGGAGGAAGCGCACCATAGCCCGAAAAAGAAGGCCAAACGATCAGGCCAATGCTCTTTGGGAGGAGCCTATGCTAACCCCAACCGACCTTGCGGACCCCCGAGGCCGCAGCCTATCGGCGCGCCGTCACCCGTTGACGGACCCGGCCCGGATGGCCCAGGCCCGCACGCTGGCGGGCTGGATCGCCGTGATCGCCGAAGACCGCGGCCTGGACGAGCGTGGCGTGGCCGCCGCCACCGGCCTGGACATCGAGGACGTCCGGGCGGTTCTGGGCGGCACCGTGTTCATGATGCCCGTGAGCACGCTCGACCGCGCGCTGCGCCGCCTGGAAGGCCGCCCGCACTGAGGAGCCGCAAACCCGCCTCTCCCTGCCCGCCGGCACAGGAGGACCGCATGACCCATCACGTCCGCAAACGGAGCAGCGCCATGGACCGCTCGGAGAAACGCGACGCCATCACCCGCATCCGCCACGCCGCCGAACAGCAAGGGTTGGACGCCGGCGATCTGGCCCGGATGACCGGTCTGGCACCGGGGCACGCCCGCGCGATCCTGTCCGGTTTCGGCTCGACGGTTCCGCGCGATGCCCTGGACCGCACGGTGTCCGTCCTGCCGGAGTGAGACGGAACGCTCGTGACGTCACGCTCCTGACGGCACGCTGAAATGGAAACGGCGGCGCACCGGGTGCGCCGCCGTTGTTCCTGAAACTTATGGAGTGCCGCGGTTCAGGCGACCGAGAGCACGTCCAGATAGACGTTCGCCGGCTCGGTCAGGTGAATCCGGTACAGCATGCCCGTCTGGTCGACGATGATGCTGGCGACGGGGTTCTTCGCGGCCATGTCGGTGACGGCGGCGCGCACGTTGCGCGGCAGGCTGTCGAGTTCGACGTCGCGGTAGCCGTTCTTGTCGGAGAACTTGATGGTCTTCTGGCCCATGGTCAGGCGCCTTGTGCATATGCTCTGTTTGCGGTGGGCGGACCATGATCCCGCTGGGTTAAGGAAGCACTAACCAAAAAACCGTGCAAACGCAGGACTGATGAGCGGCGGCTGCATCGGTGTCTCTGGAATAATTCGGCCGCGGTTGCCCCCACCCTAACCCCCCCCGCTGGGCGGGAGAGGGGACTTTTCTCCCTCCCCTGCGATAGCGGGGGAGGGCCGGGGTGGGGGCCGGCGGCTCACCCATGAAAATGCTCGAACACCCGCCGGGCCAGCGCCGCGCTGATGCCGGGGGTGGCCTCCAGATCCTTCAGCCCGGCCGATGCCACCGCGGTGGAACTGCCGAAATGGTGAAGCAGGGCCTTCTTGCGCGACGGGCCGACGCCGGGGATGCCGTCGATGCGGGTGTGGTCCATCGCCTTCAGGCGGCGTGTGCGGTGGGCGTCGATGGCCGTCCGGTGCGCCTCGTCGCGCAGCCGTTGCAGGAAGTACAGCACCGGGTCGTTGGGCTCCAGCCGGAAGGGCTCGCGGTCCGGCAGGAAGAAGCGCTCGCGCCCGGCGTCGCGGTCCGGACCCTTGGCGATGGCGGCCAGCGGCACGCCCGCGATGCCCAGCCCGTCCAGCACCGCGCGGGCGGTGTTCAACTGGCCGAGGCCGCCGTCGATCAGCACCAGATCGGGCCATTGGCCACCGCTGCGCTGCGGGTCCTCGCGCAGGGCGCGCCCGAAGCGGCGGGTCAGCACCTCGCGCAGCATCGCGTAATCGTCGCCGGCCGCCACGGGGTCCTTGATGTGGAAGCGGCGCCCCGCGTTGCGCTGGATGCCCTCCGGCCCGGCGACCACCATGGCGCCGACCGGGAAGGCCCCCTGGATGTGCGAGTTGTCGTAGATTTCGATACGGGCCGGTGTTTTCGGAAGACCGAAGACGCGGGCCACCCCGGCCAGCAGCTTGCCCTGGGCGGAGCGTTCGGCCATGCGCCGCCCGTGCGCCTCGCGCGCGTTGGTCAGCGCGTGTTCGACGACGCGGCGCTTGGGGCCGCGCTGGGGAAACTCCACCTCCACCCGCCGTCCGGCGGCCAGGGTCAGCGCCTCGGCCAGCAGGGCGCGCTCCGGGATGGCGTGGCTGAGCAGCAGGTGGCGGGGTGGCGGCGTCCCTTCGTAGAGCTGTGCGGCGAAGGCGGCGAGGATCGCGGCCGGCTCCTCGTCGCCATCGTGCCGAGGGAAGAAGGCGCGGGTGCCCTGGTTGCGCCCGCCGCGGAAGAAGAAGGCCTGGACGCAGGCGGTCCCGCCCTCGGCATGGACGGCCAGCACGTCGGCGTCCTCCAGAACGCCTTCCAGATTGATGTCCTGGCGGCTTTGCAGGGCGGTCAGGGCGCGGATGCGGTCGCGCCAGCGCGCGGCGTCCTCGTAGGCCAGCCGGTCGGAGCAGTCCATCATGTGGCGGGCGAACTCCGCCTGGACGGCGGCGCTGCGCCCGGTCAGCACGTCGCGCACGCCCTGCATCTGCGCGGCGTAGTCCTCCGCCGAGACGCGGCCGACGCAGGGGGCCGAGCAGCGCTTGATCTGGTGCTGGAGACAGGGCCGCGTGCGCGCGGTGAAGGTGGCGTCGTCGCAGTTGCGCAGCAGGAAGGCGCGCTGCAACGCCCCGATGGTCATGCCGACGAGCGCGGGGGAGGCGTAGGGGCCGAACAGGTCGCGTTTCCTGCCATGCCGATCGGCGCTGCCGCGGTGGTGCATCAGCCTGGGGAATTCGTGCCCCTCGCCGAGCGCGATGTAGGAAAAGGATCGGTCGTCCTTCACCAGCACGTTGAAGGGTGGCAGCAGGCGGCGGATCAGGTTCGCCTCCAGCAGGAGGGCCTCCGCCTCGGTGTGGGTGGTGACGAACTCCATGGAGCGGGTCAGCGCCACCATGCGGCGGGTGCGGTTGGGCAGCCCGTCGGCCCGGGTGTAGCTGGCCACCCGGCGTTTCAAGTTCTTCGCCTTGCCGACATACAGGATGCGCCCGTCCGCCCCGATCATCCGGTAGACGCCGGGCGTGTCCGGCAGCGTCGGCAGGGTGGCGCGGATCACCGCGGCTCCATCTACAGCCAAGCCGGCCATCGTCCTATTCCGGTGTGCTAATCACGATGGCGTGGAAGGAAGCAGGGGAACGAACCATGGACAAGGGACAATCGTCAGCCCTGTCCTTCAGACCAGGATTCACCCCGCCGTCTGCCGCTCCACGCCCGCATCGGCGTCGGGACGGGTGCTGTCGCGGACGACCAGTTCGCAATCCAGCCCATGATGCGGCTGCGCTACCGTGGTGCCGTTCAGCCGGGCCAGGATCTGGCCGGCGGCCAGTTCGCCGATCTCGCGCTGCGGTGGGCGGACGGTGGACAGCGGCGGCAGGCAGGCGGCGCTGAAGGTCAGGTCGCCGAAGCCGATCACCGCCAGATCGTCGGGCACGCTCAGCCCGCGCCGGTTCGCCTCGAACAGCACGCCCAGCGCCATGGCGTCGTTGGAGCAGACCACCCCGTCGATGTCCGGATGCAGCGCGAACACCTCGTCGATCAGCCAGATGCCGACGGGTGTGGAAGCGGTGTCGGGGGCGGTGAAGGCGATCGGCTCGTGCAGGCCGCGGCGGCGCACCTCGTCCTCATAGCCGTCGGTGCGGCTGCGCACGCGCATGTCCTGATGCACGGCGGCGCCGATGTAGGCGACCTTGCGGCTGCCCTGGTCGTAGAGGTGGCTGGCCTGCCGGCGCCCGACCTCGAAATGGGAGAAGCCGACCGTCATGTCCACCGCCGGGGTCTGGGCGGAGGGGATGTCCCACATCTCGACCACCGGCACGCCGGAGGAGCGCAGCATGGCGCGCGTCCGCTCGGTGTGGTGCAGGCCGGTGACCACCACCGCGGCGGGCGACCAGGCGAGGAAGGCACGGATCAGCTCCTCCTCCCGCTCCGGATCGAACTCGCTGACGCCGAGCAGTGTCTGGTAATGGGCGGTCTGGAAGGCGCTTTGCAGCGTGTTGTAGGTCTCCGCGAAGAAGGAGTTGGTGATGGAGGGCAGGATCACCCCCACCGTCCGGCTCTTCGCCGCGGCGAGGCTGCCCGCCACGAGGTTGGGCACGTAGCCGAGCTGGTCGATCACCGTCCGCACACGGGTCGCCAGCTCCTCCGACACCGCCTCCGGCTTGCGCAGATAGAGCGAGACGGTGCTGGGCGACACGCCGGCGGCGTTGGCCACGTCCGTCATGGTCAGCCGCTCGGTGGCGCGGCGGGTCTTCTTGCGGATGGATTTGGCGGGTTTCGGCGGAAACGGCTTGGCGGGCGGCTGTGCGGTCATTCTCGTCCTTCCCTGCGGCGAACCCCGCCGCGCGGCGTGGCGGCATCATAGCACGCCGTTGGAAAAGCGGGGGAAAAGCGGGAACGGTCAGGGCGCGGCATTCGGCTCCGCTCCGGCCATTTCCGTATCCGCCAGGGCGGCGCGCGCCTGCTCCGCGAAGAAATCGATGAAGACGCGGATCTTCGCGGGCAGCAGGTTGCGGTGGGGGTAGAGGACGGCGAGCGTCACCGGCTCCGGCGGGCAGTGCGGCAGGACGACCCGCAGCTCCCCGCGGCGCAGATGGTCGGCGACCTCCCACAGCGGCTTCAGCACGATCCCTTCCCCGGCCAGCGCCCAGCCGGTCAGCACGTCGCCGTCGTCGGCGTCGAACTGGCCGGACACCGGCAGGGTCATCGGGCCTTGCGGGGTGTTCAGCGTCCATTGGAACTGCTGCGATCCGGGAAAACGCAGCAGCAGGCAGTGGTGGGACAGCAGATCCTCCGGCCGGGCCGGCACGCCCCGCCGCTCCAGATAGGACGGCGCAGCGCAGAGCACGCGCGGCAGGTCGGCGATCTTGCGCGCGACGAAGCTGGAATCCTTCAGCGGCGCCATGCGGATGGCCACGTCGGTCGCCTCGCGCAGCAGGTCCAGCAGATGGTCGGACAGGCGCAGCCGCAAATCCACCTGCGGGTAGGCGGCGTGGAAGCGCGGCACCATCGGGGCCAGGATGTGCCGGCCGAAGCCCAGCGGCGCCGTCACCCGCAGGCTGCCCACCGGCGCCCCGCCGATGGCGCCAACGCTGCTCTCCGCCCGTTCCGCCGCCTCCAGAACCTCCAGGCAGTGTTCGAAGAAGACCTTTCCGGCCTCGGTGAACTGCACCTGCCGAGTGGTGCGGTTGAGCAGACGGGCGTTCAGATGCTCCTCCAGGCTTTGCAGCCGGTGGCTGACCACGGCGGGCGACAAGCGCAGGCTGCGCCCGGCGGCGGACAGGCTGCCCAGCTCCACCACCCGCACGAACACCCGCATGTTCTCCAGCAGCGCCACGCCCAGCCCTTTCCCCACACGCTCTGGGGAATCCTCCCACCTTTCCGTTTTTTTTGAAAGTGCTGGCGCACGCATCCGCTTCCCCGCTGCGCTGCGGCAACCGTAGAGTTCAGGGTGAGGATCACCGAACGGAAGAGGCCGCGACGCATGGAGCCGATCGTCTGGGAGTGGGTCAACTTTCTGGTGCGCTGGCTGCACGTCATCACGGCCATCGCCTGGATCGGGTCGAGCTTCTATTTCATCCACCTCGACCTGTCCCTGCGGCGGCGCGACGGCCTGCCCCCCGGCGTGGCGGGGGAGGCGTGGCAGGTCCACGGCGGCGGCTTCTACAACATGATGAAGTACACGGTCGCCCCGCCGGAGCTGCCGGAGAAGCTGACCTGGTTCAAGTGGGAAGCCTACGCCACCTGGCTCAGCGGCTTCGCGCTGCTGTCGGTGCTCTACTACCACGGCGCCGCACTCTACATGATCGACCCGGCGGTGCTGGACATCCCCTGGTGGGGCGCGGTGCTGCTCAGCCTGGGCGCGCTGGGGCTGGGCTGGCACGGCTATGACCGGCTGTGCAAGTCGCCGCTGGGCAAGGACGACGTGAAGCTGGCGGCGGCGGGCTTCGTCTTCCTGGTGCTGGTCGCCTGGGGCCTCAGTCATCTCTTCAGCGGGCGGGCGGCGATGCTGCATGTCGGGGCGCTGATCGGCACGATGATGTCGGCCAACGTCTTCCGCATCATCATCCCCAACCAGACCAAGGCTGTGGCCGCCATGAAGGCCGGCCAAGTGCCCGACCCGGCGCTGGGCAAGCAGGCCAAGCAGCGCTCGCTGCACAACAATTACCTGACGCTGCCGGTCGTCTTCCTGATGATCTCCAACCACTACCCGCTGGCCTTCGGCACGCGCTACAGCTGGGTGATCGTGGCGGTGGTGCTGGTGGTGGGGGCGGTGATCCGCCACTTCTTCAACAGCCGGCACGCCGGCAAGCCGACGCCCTGGTGGACCTGGGCGGTGGCCACCGCGGGCGTCGCCGTCATCGTGGGCCTGAGCGCCGCCGGCACGCGGACCGAGAGCGCCGCCGCGCCGGCCAGGGTGGAGTTGGCCCAGGTGGAGTTCGCACAGGTGGAGGAGGTGGTGCTCTCCCGCTGCTCCATGTGCCACGCGGCGCAGCCGGTGTGGGAGGGGATCGGCGCGCCGCCGCGCGGCGTGACGCTGGACAGCGCGGAGGCGATCAGCCGCCACGCGCCCCAGATCCGCGTCTGGGCGGCGCTGTCCGACGCGATGCCCCCCGGCAACGTCACCGGGATCACGCCGGAGGAGCGCCGCCTGCTCGCCGCCTGGACCGATCAGCTTCCCCGGTAGGTCGAGTAGCTGTAGGGGGAGACGAGCAGCGGCACGTGATAGTGCTGGTCCGCGTTGGCGACGCCGAAGCGGATCGGCACCACGTCGAGGAAGGCGGGTTCCACGATCTCCAGGCCGGAGGCGCGGAAATAGTCGCCGGCCTCGAACACCAGTTCATAGACGCCCGGCGTCAGGTCGGCCCCGGCGAGGAGCGGCGCGTCGCAGCGCCCGTCGGCGTTGGTGCGGGTCTGCGTCAGCCGCTCCCGCCGCTCCCCGTCGATGCGGTAGAGGGTGACGGCGATCCCGGCGCCGGGCCGTCCGTGCGTCGTGTCGAGAACATGGGTGGTCAGGCGCCCGCTTCCGGACATGGGTCTCTCTCCTCACCGTGGAATGCCGCGAAGTGACCTTATACCGCACCCCATGCCGCACCGCCGCGCGGTCCGAACGGGGCTTGCGCAAAAAGACTTTCAAACGGATCGAAAAAGCGGACCCCGGCGATTGCGGTTATGCTGCGGGACAGAGGACCGATCAGGGAAGGCCGGGATGCGACCGAGCGAGATGGACCGTGCAAGTTTCGTCGCCCGATTCGGCGGCGTGTTCGAACATTCGCCCTGGGTCGCCGAAGGCGCCTGGGATGCCGGAAACGTGCCGGACGACGTGGACGGGCTGCACGCCGCGATGGTCGCCGTCCTGCGCGCCGCCGACCATGGCCGGAAGCTGACGCTGCTGAACGCCCACCCCGATCTGGCGGGCCGGCTGGCGCTGCGCGGCGAGCTGACCGCCGACAGCACGGCCGAGCAGGCCAGCGCCGGGCTGGACCGCTGCACGCCCGAGGAGTTCGCCCGCTTCACCGAGTTGAACGACGCCTACAAGGCGCGCTTCGGCTTCCCCTTCATCCTGGCGGTCAAGGGCCGCAGCCGCGCCGACATCCTGGAGGCGTTCGAAACCCGCCTGTCCAACGGTCCGGAGGAGGAGTTCGCCACGGCGCTGGCCCAGGTCGAGCGCATCACCTGGCTACGCCTGAAGGACCTGCTGCCCAAGGACATCGGGCCATGACGGCGTTCGGCGCGGACCTGATGGCGCGGCTGGACGCCTTCGCCGGTTTCACGGAGGAGCCGGGGCTGCTGACCCGCCTGTTCCTGACCCCGCAGCACCGCGCCGCCGCGGATTGGCTGATGGAGCTGATGGGCAAGGCCGGGATGAACGCCCGGCTCGACCCGGCGGGCACGGTGGTCGGACGCTACGAGGGGACGGTGCCGGGTGCGCCGGCGCTGCTGATCGGCTCCCACATCGACACGGTGCGCAACGCCGGCCGGTATGACGGGAATCTGGGCGTGCTCGCCGCCGTCGCCGCGGTGGCGGAACTGGACCGGCGCGGCGAGCGCCTGCCCTTCGCCATCGAGGTGCTGGGCTTCGGCGACGAGGAAGGGGTGCGCTTTCCCGTGACCCTGACCGGCAGCCGCGCCGTGGCCGGCCGCTTCGAACGGGCGGCGCTGGAGACGCGCGACCGCGACGGCGTGCGCATGGCCGACGCGCTGCGCGCCTTCGGCGGCGATCCCGAGGCCATCGCCACGGCGGCCCGCAAGCCGGGGGAGGCGCTGGCCTTCCTGGAGGTCCACATCGAACAGGGGCCGGTGCTGGAGGCGGAAGGGTTGCCGGTCGGCATCGTCACGGCCATCAACGGCGCCACGCGCTTCGCCGTCCGGCTGCGCGGCATGGCCGGCCACGCCGGCACGGTGCCCATGGCGCTGCGCCGCGACGCGCTGGTGGCCGCCGCCGAGATGACCCTGGCGGCGGAGCGGGTGGCCGCGGCCTCCGACGCCGGGCTGGTGGCGACGGTGGGCCGGATCGAGGTGAAGCCGGGCGCCGTCAACGTCATCCCCGGCGAGGCCGCCTTCACCCTCGACGTCCGCGCGCCGGAGGACTCCGTGCGGCGGGACGCCTGCGCCGCCATCCTCGCCGACTTCGAGGGGATCGCCGCCCGCCGCGGCGTGGAACTGGCCGTGGAGACGACCCACGACGCCAACGCCGCCCCCTGCTCCCCCGGCATCCGGCGGCAGATCGAGGCGGCGGTGATCCGTGCCGGCGTCCGTCCCTTGCCGCTGCCCAGCGGCGCCGGGCATGATGCCATGGCCTTCGCCGGCGTGCTGCCGATGGGCATGCTGTTCGTCCGCTGTGCGGGCGGCATCAGCCACAACCCCGCCGAATCCATCACCGTGGAGGACGCCGACCTGTCGGTGCAGATCCTCCTGGACATCATCCGCCACTTTGAGCACGAGACCCCGACACCATGACCGACACCGCCCAAAAGGCCATCCGCGCTTTCCTGGAGCAGACCCGTGACGAGCAGGTCCGCTTCCTGGCCGAACTGGTCAAGGTGCCCTCCGACAACCCGGCCGGCGACTGCGCCCCCCACGCCGAGCGTGCCGCCGAGTTGCTGGAAGCCATGGGCCTGACGGTGGAGCGCCACCCGGTCCCGGCGGAGCTGGTGCGGGCCAACGGCATGATCTCCGCCACCAACCTGATCGTGCGCCGCCGCTTCGGCGACGGGCCGACCGTGGCGCTGAACGCCCACGGCGACGTGGTGCCGCCGGGCGAGGGCTGGACCCGCGACCCCTACGGGGCGGAGGTGGTGGACGGCTGGATGTACGGGCGCGGCGTCGCCGTCTCGAAGTCCGACTTCGTCACCTACACCTATGCGCTGCTGGCGCTTGAGAAGGCCGGGCTGGACCGCGGCACGGTGGAGCTGCACCTGACCTACGACGAGGAGGCCGGCGGCGAGATCGGGCCGAAATGGCTGCTCGACGAGGGGCTGACCAAGCCGGACTTCGCCATCGCCGCGGGCTTCAGCTACGGCGTCGTCACCGCGCACAACGGCTGCCTGCATCTGGAGGTCGAGGTCACCGGCAAGTCCGCCCACGCCGCCCTGCCGATGACCGGCATCGACGCGCTGGAGGCGACGACGGCGATCCTCGGCGCGCTCTACGAGCACCGCAAGGGCTACGCCGGCACCGTGTCGGCGGTGGGCGGCATCGGCTCGCCGCAGTTGACGGTCGGGCTGATCAAGGGCGGCATCAACACCAACGTCGTCCCGGACCGCGTGACCCTGCGCCTCGACCGCCGCATGATCCCGGAGGAGGCGCCGGAGACGGTGGAGGAGACGTTGCGCGCGGTCATCGCCGACGCGGCCACGGCCTTCCCGAAGGCCCGCGTCGAGGTCCGCCGCATCCTGCTGGCGCGCCCGCTGACTCCGCTGCCCGGCACCGACCGGCTGGCCGCCGTTCTCTGCGCCCACGCCAGCCGCGTCATGGGCGAGCCGGTGGAGACCAAGGGCGTGCCGCTCTACACCGACGCGCGCCATTACTCCGACGCCGGCGTGCCCATCGCCCTGTTCGGCGCCGGCCCCCACACCATCGAGGAGGCCAACGCCCACCGCGCCGACGAGCGCCTGCCGCTGTCCGACCTGTTCAAGGCGACGGAGGTTGTGGCGCTGTCGCTGTTGGAGGTGCTGGGCGAGGGGTGATTGCCCCCTCCCTAACCCTCCCCCGCTGACGCAGGGGAGGGGACTTGATTCTCCCTCCCCTGCGAAGCGGGGGAGGGCCGGGGTGGGGGCAATGACGCCCCTATAACGATAAGAACGACAAGGACGACCCGCCGGTGATCATCGAGAACGATCTGAAGCTGGACTTCAAGGATGTGCTGATCCGCCCGAAGCGCAGCACCCTGGAAAGCCGCAACGACGTGGACATCGAGCGGACCTTCCGCTTCGTCCACAGCGGGCTGGAATGGACGGGCTTCCCGCTGATCGCGGCCAACATGGACGTGGTCGGCACCATGGCCGTCGCCCGCGCCCTGTCACGCTTCGGCGCGATGACCGCGCTGCACAAGCACTACCCGGCCGACGCCCTGATCCCCTTCTTCCGCGACGAGGACACGGCCAACGTCTTCTACTCGCTGGGCACGACGGAGGCCGACTACGACAAGTTCCAGGCGGTGAAGGCCAAGGCCCCGGTGTGCAAGCTCTGCCTGGACGTCGCCAACGGCTACACGGAACGCTTCGTGCGCGTCATCAGCCGGTTGCGCCAGGAGAACCCGGACATGGTCATCATGGCCGGCAACGTGGTGACCGGCGACATGACCGAGGCGCTGGTGCTCGCCGGGGCCGACATCATCAAGGTCGGCATCGGGCCGGGGTCGGTCTGCACCACCCGCAAGATGACCGGTGTCGGCTACCCGCAGCTCTCCGCCATCATCGAGTGCGCCGACGCCGCCCACGGGCTGAAGGGGCAGGTCTGCGGCGACGGCGGCTGCACGGTGCCGGGCGACATCTCCAAGGCCTACGGCGCCGGATCGGACTTCGTGATGCTCGGCGGGATGCTGGCCGGCCATGACGAGTGCGAGGGCGACATCCGCTACGAGGAGCGCGACGGCCGTAAGGTGCCGGTGGCGATGACCTTCTACGGCATGTCGTCCGACACGGCGATGCACAAGTACGCGGGCGGCGTCGCCTCCTACCGCGCGTCGGAGGGCAAGACCGTGGAGGTCCCCTACCGCGGACCGATCGACGGCACGATGCAGGAGATCATGGGCGGCGTGCGCAGCATGATGACCTACATCGGCGCCACCAAGCTGAAGGAGGTGTCGAAGCGGACCACCTTCGTCCGCGTCGGCGCGCAGCTGAACACCGTCTTCGGGGGGTGATGCCACCGGAGGTACCCTGCATCGGTACCTCCTTCTCGACCGTCTTCCTCCGGAACCACCGGCGGCTTCCACCGTTCGCAGGATGTGCGGACGGGTGGGGCGCCGGACGGCTTGCCCCGCCCGTCCGCCTTTTGGCGGGACGAGGAAGGCAGACCTTATGCGTGATTTCGATGGAGCCGCTCCGGCTTATGTGGGGCGGACGGACGGGCCGGCGGTTTTCGATTATCTGATCGTCGGGGCGGGTTTCGCCGGCAGCGTGCTGGCGGAACGTCTGGCGGCGGGGCTGGACAAGCGGGTGCTGCTGATCGACCGGCGCCCGCACATCGGCGGCAACGCCTACGACCATCACGACGACGCGGGCGTGCTGATCCATCGCTACGGCCCGCACATCTTCCACACCAATTCGCAGCCGGTGGCGGACTATCTGTCCCGCTTCACCAAGTGGCGCCCCTACGAACACCGGGTGCTCGCCCATGTGGACGGGCAGCTCGTCCCGATCCCGATCAACCGGACGACGGTCAACCAACTGTATGGCCTGGACCTCGACGAGGCCGGCGTGGCGGAGTTCCTCAAGAGCCGCGCGGAACCGGTGGCCGACGTCCGCACCTCGGAGGACGTGGTGGTCAGCGCGGTCGGGCGGGAGCTGTACGAGAAGTTCTTCCGCGGCTACACCCGCAAGCAATGGGGCCTCGACCCCTCGGACCTCGACAAGGCGGTGACGGCCCGGGTGCCAACGCGGACCAACGACGACGACCGCTATTTCGGCGACAGCTTCCAGAACATGCCGCTGCACGGCTTCACGCGGATGTTCGAGAACATGCTCGACCACCCGAACATCACCATCCGCCTGGGCGCCGATTTCCGCGACGTGGTGCGCGACGTGCGCTACCGCAACCTGATCTTCACCGGCCCGGTGGACGAGTATTTCGAATACCGTTTCGGCAAGCTGCCCTACCGTTCGCTGACCTTCCGGCACGAGACGGTGGACCAGGAATGGTTCCAGCCCGTCGCCGTGGTGAACTACCCCGGCGAGGAGGTGCCGCACACCCGCATCACCGAATACAAGCACCTGACCGGCCAGACCAACCCGCGGACCAGCCTGACCTACGAATACCCGTCGGCGGAGGGCGACCCCTACTACCCGATCCCCCGCGCGGAAAACGCCGCCTTGTACCGCAAGTACCAGGAGCTGGCCGACGCCACGCCGAACGTCCATTTCGTCGGGCGGCTGGCGACCTACCGCTACTACAACATGGATCAGGTGGTGGCGCAGGCGCTGGCGCTCTACACCCGCATCGCCAAGGCCGAAGGCGCGGTGGCGGAGGGCGCGCGCGGCATTTCCGGAATCGGCGTCGCCCAACCGGCCGCTCCGGTTCACAGCAGGAGGGAAGCCTCATGAAAGCGTTCGGAATGGCCCTGGCCACCGCCGTCGTCCTCGCCATCGGAGCCAGCGTGATTCTGGAGGGCACGCTGGGCCGCACCGCCGACGAGACCTACGCCGCCCCCTCGGTCCGGCTGAGCGATGACAACACCGTGCAGTACCGGAACTTCATGGGGCATTGAGGGCTGCGTTTCAGGAGGAGGGGGCGCCGCGTCCCCTCCCTACATGTCCAGCCCGACGTCGAGGTTCGGCGCGCTGTGGGTCAGCCAGCCGACCGAGATCATGTCGACGCCCGCCTCGGCGATGGCCCGCACGGTGGACAGGGTGACGTTGCCCGAAGCCTCCGTCACCATGCGGCCGTCGACCAGGGCGACGGCGCGGCGCAGCGTCTGCGGGTCCATGTTGTCGAGCAGGACGACATCGACCGGCAGGGTCAGCAGCTCCTCCAGCTGGGCCAGCGTGTCGACCTCGACCTCCACTTTCACCATGTGGCCGATGGCGGCGCGGACGCGCTCGACCGCCGCGCGGATGCCGCCGGCCACGGCGATGTGGTTGTCCTTGACCAGAACCGCGTCGTCGAGCCCGAAGCGGTGGTTGAAGCCGCCGCCCAGCCGCACCGCCTGCTTTTCCAGGACGCGCAGGCCGGGGGTGGTCTTGCGGGTGCAGACGATGCGGGCGCGGGTCCCCTCGACCTCGCGCACCAGCGCGCGGGTTGCGGTGGCGATGCCGGACAGGCGGCCCAGCAGGTTCAGCGCCGTCCGCTCCGCCGTCAGCAGGGCTCGGGCGCGGGCCGTCACGGTGGCGATGGTGGCGCCGGGGGCCACGTCGGCGCCGTCGCCGTGCTCCACCCGCAGCTCCGCCGCCGGGTCAAGGATGCGGAAGGCGGACAGGGCGACCTCCAGCCCGGCGACGCGCCCGTCCTTGCGGGCGGCCACCCGAGCCGTCGCCACGGCGTCCGCCGGGACGATGCTGTCGGTGGTGATGTCGCCGGCCCGACCGAGGTCCTCCGCCAGGGCGGCGCGGACGATCGGTTCATAGGTCAGAGGATGGAGCATGCGGCGTCTCCGGAAAGGGGGCCGGCGGCCCCGGTCAGGTCGGTGAGGGTGAAGCGGTGGCGCTGCGCCGCCGGGTCTTCCTGAGGGAAGTCGGTGCGGAAATGCGCTCCGCGGCTTTCGCTGCGGGCGAGGGCGGCGTGGACGATCAGCCGTCCGGCCAGCAGGCGGTTGCGCGCCTCGCCCCAGCGGCGGACGGCGGCAAGGTCCGCCGGGCCGACGCCGCACAGCGCGTCGAGCGCCACGGCGAGCCGATCCAGCTTGCGCCGGGCGGCCAGCAGCCCCACCCCGTCGCGCACCAGCCCGGCGCCCTGGTAGAGCGTGCGGCGGGATTCGTCGGTGATGGCGTCGAGCAACGCGGCCCCGACCTCCCCGGCGACGGCCGGAGCGTCGGGCAGGGCGACGGGCGGCAGGGGAGGCAGGTCCCGCCCCGCCACGTCGCGGGCGACCCGCGCGCCGAACACCAGCGCCTCCAGAAGGGAGTTGCTGGCCAGCCGGTTGGCGCCGTGGACGCCGGTGCAGGCGGCCTCGCCGCAGGCCCACAGCCCGTCCAGGCTGGTCCGCCCGGCGGGATCGGTGACCACCCCGCCCATGTGGTAATGCGCCGCTGGGGCGACCGGCACCGGCTCCCGCCATGGGTCCAGACCATGGGCGGCGCAAAGAGCCAGCACGGTGGGGAAGCCGTCCGGCTTGGCGGCCAGCGCCGGACGCAGGTCCAGCCGCACCGGCTCCCCCGCCGCGACGCGGGCGCCGATGGCGCGGGCCACCACGTCGCGCGGGGCCAACTCGGCCAACGGGTGTTCCGCCGCCATGAAACGGACCCCGCGCCGGTCGAGCAGCAGCGCCCCGGCGCCGCGCAGCGCCTCGGTCAACAGCGGGGCGGGGTCGGCGTCCACCGCGAGCGCCGTGGGGTGGAACTGCACGAACTCCACGTCAGCGAGCAGCGCCCCGGCCCGCGCGGCCAGCGCCAGCCCGTCGCCGGTCGCCTCCGGCGGGTTGGTGGTGCGGGCGTAGGCCCCGCCGACCCCGCCGGTCGCCAGCACCACGCGCGGCGCGCGGTGGAACACCCAGCCTTCGGAATGGCAGGCCAGCACGCCGCAGACCCGCCCATGGCGCACCGCCAGATCGACGGCGAAGGCGTTGCTCTCCACCCGGATCGACGGGGTGGCGCGCACCCGCTCGGCCAGCGCCGCGACCAGCGTCGCCCCGGTGGCGTCGCCACCGGCATGGACGATGCGCGCCGCCCCGTGCGCGGCCTCCCGACCCAGCAGAGGGGCGCCGTCGGTGCCGCGGTCGAAGGGCAGCCCGGCGAGGAGCAGCGCCCGCACCCGCTCCGCCCCCTCGCGGGTCAGCAGCAGGGCGCGGCCGGGGTCCACGAAGCCGGCGCCGGCGGCCACCGTGTCGGCGGCGTGCGCCTCCGGCCCGTCGCCGGGGCCGATGGCGGCGGCGATGCCGCCCTGGGCGTGGTTGCTGGAGCCGCCCGGCAGGTCCGGCGTCTTGGTCAGCAGCGTGACGGCGCGCGGCGCCAGATGCAGGGCGGCGGTCAGCCCGGCCATGCCGGAGCCGATGACGACCACCTCCGAATCGCGGACCGTGTAAGGGGTGGGCATGGGCGGGTTCTCGTGATGGAGAATCTAACCCTCTCCCCTCCGGGGAGAGGGTGGCCCGAAGGGCCGGTGAGGGGGCTGCGCTTTTGTCGAACCTACCGACACGCGCAACCCCCTCACCCTGACCCTCTCCCCGGAGGGGAGAGGGGATACGGGATCAGCGCGGCTTCACCGCCAGCATCCGTTCCACCGAACGGCGGGCGCGGTCGGCCACCTCCGGCGCGATGGTCACCTGCGGTTCCAGCGTGCGCAGGCTGTCCAGGATGTTCGCCAGCGTGATCTTCTTCATGTGCGGGCACAGGTTGCAGGGCCGCACGAACTCCGTCTCCGGCGAGGCGGCGGCGACGTTGTCGCTCATCGAGCATTCGGTGACCATCAGCACCCGCGGCGGGCGGCGGTCCGCCACAAAGTCGACCATGCGGGCGGTGGAGCCGACGAAGTCCGCGGCCTCCAGGACGTCCGGCGGGCATTCCGGGTGGGCGATGACGATCAACTCGTCGAAGCGCCCGCGGAACTCGCGGATCTCGTCGCCGGTGAAGCGCTCGTGCACCTCGCAATGGCCCTTCCAGGCGATGATCTCGACGCTGGTCTGGGTGGCGACGTATTTTGCCAGATACTCGTCGGGCAGCATGATGACGCGCGGCGCGCCCAGCGATTCCACCACCTCCACCGCGTTGCCGGAGGTGCAGCAGATGTCCACCTCCGCCTTCACGTCGGCCGAGGTGTTGACGTAGGCGACCACCGGCACGCCCGGATAGCGCTCGCGCAGCAGGCGCACGTCGGCGGCGGTGATCGATTCGGCCAGCGAGCAGCCCGCCCCGGTGTCGGGAATCAGCACCGTCTTGGCCGGGTTCAGCAGCTTCGCCGTCTCCGCCATGAAATGCACGCCGGCCAGGACGATGACGTCGGCGTCGGTCTCGGTCGCCCGCGCGGCGAGCGCCAGGCTGTCGCCGACGATGTCGGCCACGCCGTGGAAGATCTCGGGCGTCTGGTAGTTGTGGGCGAGGATCACCGCGTTGCGTTCCCGCTTCAGGCGGTTGATCTCATGGACCAGCGGGGCGTGGAACGGCCATTCGACGGCGGGGACCACGCGCTTCATGCGCTCGTAGATCGGCTGCGTCGCCGCGGCGATGTCGGGCGTGTAGGCAAGGCCGGTGGTGTCGCGCATGGCGCATTCCTTTAATGCTCTCTGTGAGCAAAACCATAAATACTCGATTGGAGCATATCAAGCGGAAAAGAATGCGCCGTGCGGAACGTTGGTGATTCGTCCTACTTGGCTTCCTGGCTGCTCAGGTCGGAGGGGTTTTCGGAGCGGGTCGGCTCGTGTCCCATGTCGGGTTCGCTGGCCCATTGGTTGGGGCGCGGCACCGGGTTGCCCTGGAGGTCGGGCGGCGCCCGGCGGACGTCGGCCAGGGCCTGCTGAAGCTCCGCCCCCTGGGTTTCGCCGCTGGTGGTGGCCTTGGGCGCGCGCACACCCTGTTCGTTGGGCGGCGGCTCCTGGCTCTGCTGCACCTTGATGTCGTTGGACAGCGACTCCTTGTTGACTTCCTGGGCGATAACGTTGCCGGTCATCAGCAGCCCGGCGACAAGGCCGGAGGAGACGAGACCGGAGGAAATGAGGGCGGCGAGCAAGGCGGCGGACTCCTTTTGGATGAAGGGGTGACAAGGCCGTCCCTCCCACCAACAGGCGTTGGCACCAACCCTCCCGTTCGCGCGTTATCAGGGGCATGGACCCGACCGACTCCCCGACTCTTCCGCCCATCTTCCAGCCCTGGCCCGCCGAGGCGGGCGGCCCCTTCGCCACCGCCTGCCGCTTCGCCGCGGAGGGGGCGGCGCCCGGCACGCTCGTCCACAGCGGCCGGCGCGACCGGCTGGACGTGGCGGTGGTGCTGGTCCCCGACCGGCCGGACGCGGGGGACGGCCTCGCCGCCGTCACCCTGGTCGCGCTGGCCGACGCGCTGGAGGCGCTGGGGCCGCCGAACCAGAGCATCCGCTTCGACGGCGCAGGTCGCCTGCTGCTGAACGGCGCGGTGGCCGGCGGGGTGACCGTCGCGCTCGGCCCCGGCGCCGAGGACGGGCTTCCCGCCTGGGCCGTGGTCGGTGCGGAGCTGGAGGTTCTCGGCGACCCCGACGATCCCGACCCGGGGCGACACCCCGACCGCACGGCGCTGCGCGAGGAGGGCTTCGGCGACACCGACGCCGTGGCGGTGCTGGAGAGCTTCACCCGGCATTTCCTGACCTGGATCGACCGCTGGATGGACGCGGGCTTCGAGCCGGTGCGGCGGGTCTGGGAACAGCGGCTGGTCCGCAAGGCAGAAGGGACGCGGTCATGACCGGGCAGGCCGAACGGCGCGGCGTCGGGATCACGGTGGAGCGCCAGCGCATCGACAACCCGTGGGTGGACGCCCGCTGGCGGGTGACCGGCGCCCTGCCGGCGCTGCCCGACCGCGCGCCCTGGACCGTGCTGGCGCAGGACGGCGAGCGCACCGGCTATTACGCGGGTGCGGCGGAGATCGTGCTCCATCCCGGCGAGACGGAGAATTACGTCGAGAACCTGAAAGGCGGCCAGCCGATGCTCTACGTCATCCTGCGCCGCTGCGCGGAGGAGCCGGGGCTGCGGCTGCTCGCCGTCACCGTCGATCCCGGCGAGGTCGACGCCCATTCCGACGCGGGCGACGACCTGATCGAAGCGATCCCCCTGACGCCCGACCTCGCGGCATGGATGCGCGATTTCGTGGCCCGCCACCACACCGAACGGCCCTTCTACAAGCGCCAGCGCGACCGCGCCGACCCGGAGGCGCTGGCCCGCCGTGCCCCGGTTGCTCATCCAGAAAAGGATCACCGCCATGGATGACGGGTCGGAAGGCTTCCTGTCCCGCTGGTCGCGGCGCAAGCAGGAGGCGCGCACGGCGCCCGTCGAGCCTCCCGAACCGCCGGAGGAGCGGGATGCGGCGGAGGAACCGCAGGCCATCGCCGTTCCGCCTCCGGAACCCTTCGACCCGGAGAGCCTGCCGCCGGTGGAGAGCCTGGGCGCGGACAGCGACTACACCGGCTTCCTCGCCAGCAACGTCCCGAAGGAGCTGAAACGGCTGGCCCTGCGCAAGGCCTGGACCAGCGACCCGGTGATCGCGGGCTTCCGCGGCTTTGCCGAGTATGACTGGGACTGCAACGCCCCCGGCTACGGCAAGCTGCTCGACACCGACCGCATCGCCGACCTGCTGGACCGCATTGCCACCGACGAGAAGCCGCCGGAGGAGGAGAAGCCGGAGGAGGTGGTGGTCGCTGACATGGATGAGTCTGACGAAAGTGAGGGTATTGCCCCCACCCAGGCCCTCCCCCGCTCCGCAGGGGAGGGAGAAAGAAGCAAAGCGGCGGCAGTCCCCTCCCCTGCGAAAGCGGAGGAGGGTTAGGGTGGGGGCAGCACCCAAGCACGAAGACAACCCCACCACCCCGCCTGGACTGCGCAACCTTTGGGCAATCCCGCTGTTGTCCCAGATGAGCCGGACCTTAACCGGCCACGGGAAAGGCGAAGCGGGGCAAAGGCATGGCGGAAACGGCCATCATCGACGACGCGGATCGGCTGCGGGCGCAGGCGTACGGCCTGCTGGCCCACCTGTTGGCACGTCCGCCGTCGCGTGACCTGCTGGCCACGGTCGGCGCTCTGGCCGGGGACGGGTCGCCGCTGGGCCGGGCCATCAGCGATCTGGCCATACGTGCGCGTACGCTCGCCGACGCCCCGGACGGCGAACACCGGGCCGAGCGCGAGTATCATGAGCTGTTCCTCGGGGTGACGCGGGGCGAGCTGGTTCCCTTCGCCTCCTACTACCGCACCGGCTTCCTGATCGACCGGCCGCTCGCCCGCCTGCGCGAGGACATGCAGGCGCTGGGCATCGAGCGCGCCCCCGGCGTCAGCGAGCCCGAGGACCACATCGCCGCCATCGCCGAGATCATGGGCGCGCTGGCCGCCGGAACCGTCGGCACGGCGGACGGCGAACCGGACCTGCCGCGCCAGAAGCGCTTCTTCGAGCGCCACCTCGCCCCCTGGGCGGGCCGCTTCTTCCAGGATCTGGAGGAGGCGTCGGCGGCGCATCTCTACCGGCCCCTGGGCACCTTCGGGCGGCTGTTCCTGGACATCGAGACCAACGCCTTCGCGATGATCGCGCCCGCCCCTCCGGGCGCGCCGCGCGGGGCCGACCAGCGGGAGGGCACAATCCATGCACCGTGACGACAGCCAGAAGAAAACCGGGCTGGAACGCCGCAGTCTGCTGAAGGGCCTTGGGCTGGGTGCGGCGGGTGCCGCCGCCGTGGCCGCCACCCTGCGCGCCGCCCCGGCGGAGGCGATGGAATCGCGGCAGGAGCAGGTGAAGTCCCGCTACCGCGAAACCGAACACGTGAAGCGTTTCTACGCGCTGAACCGACTCTGACCGCGACTTTGATCCAGAGGGCCGCCCCATGCTCGTCAAGCGCAACGCCGGAACCGCCGCCACCCGCGCCTCCCTGTCCCGCCGCCTGAACGGATTGTCGGCCAACGGACTGTCCGCGGGCACCGCCGGGCTGGGAGAAACCGTCGACCGCCGCGGCTTCCTGAAGACCTCCGGCCTCGCTGCCGGGGGCATGGCGGCGCTGGGCGCGCTGCCCGCCGCGATGATCCAGAAGGCCGAGGCCGGGCCGACCCTGCCCAACGTCGAGGTCGTCACCCGCAAGAACGTCTGCACCCACTGCTCCGTCGGCTGCACGGTGATCGCGGAGGTGCAGAACGGCGTCTGGACCGGGCAGGAGCCGGGCTGGGAAAGCCCGATCAGCCAGGGCGCGCACTGCGCCAAGGGCGCCTCGGTGCGCGAGCTGACCAAGGGCGAGCGGCGGGTGAAATACCCGATGAAGCTGGTGGACGGCCAGTGGCAGCGCATCTCCTGGGATCAGGCCATCGAGGAGATCGGGACCAAGCTGCTGGAGATCCGCCAGCAGTCCGGACCGGACGCCACTTTCTGGCTGGGCTCCGCCAAATTCTCCAACGAGGGCGCCTATCTCTTCCGCAAGCTGGCGGCCTTCTGGGGAACCAACAACGTCGATCATCAGGCGCGCATCTGCCACAGCACCACGGTCGCCGGGGTGGCGAACACCTGGGGCTACGGCGCCATGACCAACAGCTACAACGACATCCAGAATTCCAAGGCGCTGCTGATCATCGGCGGCAATCCGGCGGAGGCGCATCCCGTCTCGCTGCCCCACATGCTGCGCGGCAAGGAGCACAACCGCGCGCCCTTCATCGTCATCGACCCGCGCTTCACCCGCACCGCCGCCCACGCCACCGACTATGTGCGCATCCGTCCCGGCACCGACATCCCGGTCACCTGGGGCATCCTCTGGCACATCTTCGAGAACGGCTGGGAGGACAAGGAGTACATCCGCCAGCGCGTTTACGGCATGGACGAGATCCGCGCCGAGGTGAAGAAGTGGGACCCCGCGACGGTGGAGCGGGTCAGCGGCGTTCCCGGCGAGCAGCTTTACCGCGTGGCGGAGGCGCTGGCGAAGAACCGGCCGTCCACCGTCATCTGGTGCATGGGCATCACCCAGAAGACCACCGGCACCGCCAACGTCCGCGCCCTGTCGATCCTGCAACTCGCGCTCGGCAACATCGGGGTGGCCGGCGGCGGCGCCAACATCTACCGCGGCCACTGCAACGTGCAGGGCGCCACCGACTTCGGCCTCGACGTCTCCACGCTGCCCTCCTACTACGGGCTGGCCGAGGGGGCGTGGAAGCATTTCTGCCGCGTCTGGGACGTCGACTACGACTGGATGAAGGCCCGCTTCGCCTCCAAGGAGCTGATGGAGGCCAAGGGCATCCCGACCACCCGCTGGTTCGACGGCGTCACCTACAAGCCGGAGGAGATCCAGCAGCCGTCGCCGCTGAAGGCGATGGTCGTCTTCGGGCACGGCGGCAACACCGTCACCCGCATGCCGGAGATGCTGAAGGGGCTGGAGCAGCTGTCCCTGCTGGTCATCGCCGACCCGCACCCGACCACCTTCGCCGCCTTCAAGGAACGCCGGAACGGCACCTACATCCTGCCGGCCTGCACCCAGTTCGAGACGGACGGCTCGCGCACCTGCTCCAACCGGTCGATGCAGTGGGGCGAGAAGGTCGTGGAGCCGATCTTCGAGTCCAAGGACGACTACACCATCATCTATCTGCTGGCCCGCAAGTTCGGCTTCGCCGACGAGATGTTCAAGCACATCACGGTGGAGGAGACCCGCCCGGTGCCGGAGGACATCCTGCGCGAGATCAACCGCGGCTGCCTGTCCACCGGCTACACCGGCCAGTCGCCGGAACGGCTGAAGATGCACATGAAGCATCAGGCCGACTTCGACAAGATCACCATGCAGGCGACCGACGGCCCGCTGAAGGGCGAGTATTACGGCCTGCCCTGGCCCTGCTGGGGCCATCCGGAGCTTCGCCATCCCGGCTGCGCCGTGCTCTACGACACCTCCAAGCATGTGATGGAAGGGGGCGGCGTCTTCCGCGCCCGCTTCGGGGTGGAGCGCAACGGCGTCAGCCTGCTCGCCGACGGCTCCTATTCCAAGGGGTCGGAGATCGAGGACGGCTATCCCGAATTCACCATGGCGATGCTGCGCAAGCTGGGCTGGGACAAGGACCTGACGGCGGAGGAGATGCGCGTCATCCAGGCCATCGGCGGCGACAAGACCGACGAGGTGAGCTGGCAGACCGACCTGTCCATGGGCATCATCCGCGTCGCGCTGAAGCATGGGTGTTCGCCGCACGGCAACGCCAAGGCCCGCGCCGTCGCCTGGAACCTGCCCGACCCGGTGCCGCTGCACCGCGAGCCGATCTACTCGCCGCGGCCGGAGCTGGTGAAGGAGTATCCGGCGATCGAGGATCGGCGCGACTACCGCCTGCCGCAGCTCGCCCGCTCGCTCCAGTTCAAGATCGCGGACAGCGACATCCGCCAGCGCTTCCCCTTCATCCTGACCTCCGGACGGCTGGTCGAGTATGAGGGCGGCGGCGAGGAGACCCGCTCCAACCCCTGGCTGGCCGAACTGCAGCAGACGATGTTCGTGGAGATCAACCCCAAGGACGCCGAGCGGCTGGGCATCCGCGACGGCGGCATGGTCTGGGTCTACGGGCCGGAGGACAATTCCAAGGCGCGGATGCGCGCGCTGGTGACCGAACGCATCGGCACCGGCACGGTCTTCATGCCCTTCCACTTCTCCGGCTACTGGCAGGGCAACAGCCTGCGGGAGAACTACCCGCCGGGCACCGACCCCATCGTCCTGGGCGAGCCGGCCAACGGGGTGACGACCTACGGCTACGACCCCATGACCTTCATGCAGGAAACCAAGGTGACGCTGTGCCGCGTCGAACCGGCCTGACGCGCCCCAGGGAGGATAGACATTCATGGCCCGCATGAAATTCCTGTGCGACGCGGAACGCTGCATCGAGTGCAACGCCTGCGTCACCGCCTGCAAGAACGAACACGACATCCCCTGGGGCATCAACCGCCGCCGCGTCATCACGCTGAAGGACGGCGTGCCCGGCGAGCGCTCCATCTCCATGGCCTGCATGCACTGCAACGACCCGCCCTGCGCCGCGGTCTGCCCGGTGGACTGCTTCTACCAGACGGCGGACGGGGTGGTGCTGCACTCGAAGGACCTGTGCATAGGCTGCGGCTACTGCTTCTACGCCTGCCCCTTCGGCGCGCCGCAATACCCGCAGGCGACCAACTTCGGCGGCCGCGGCAAGATGGACAAATGCACCTTCTGCACCGGCGGTCCGGAGGCGGACAACACGATGGAGGAGTACCAGAAATACGGCACCAACCGGCTTGCCGAGGGCAAGCTGCCGCTCTGCGCGGAGATGTGCTCCACCCGCGCGCTGATGGCCGGTGACGGCGACGTTCTGGCCGACATCTACAAGGAGCGGACGGTGCGCCGCGGCTACGGCTCCGGCGCCTGGGGCTGGTCCACCGCCTATGGCCAGAACGACCGCGGCGACGCCTTCAGCCCGGGCCGCGAGGGCACCGGCGGGAGCTGAGGGGTGGGGTGATGCCCCCACCCTAACCCTCCCCCGCTGTCGCAGGGGAGGGGACAATTCTCCCTCCCCTGCAAAGCGGGGGAGGGCCGGGGTGGGGGCAAGGCTGTCCCGATCAAGCACCCCGCGAAGCGCATACTCTCTAGGGAAGGACGCGACATGACGAAGCTCCTGCGCCCCCTGCTGGTCCTGTTCGTTCTGCTGCTCGCCGCACCGGCGGTGCAGGCGCAGTTCTACCAGACGCCGGGGCCGACCTCGCCGACCTCGAAGGACGAGGTGCAGCTCTACCAGACGCCGGACGGCAAGCTGTCCGGGCGGGTCAGCATTCCCGACGAGAAGCTGGGCGTCCTGGTCCAGCCGGAGGGGCGGGAGTGGCGCGAGTTCCGCATGGTCTGGCTGAAGATCATCGCGGGGGCGCTGATCCTGGGACCGATCGCGGTGCTGGCGATCTTCTACCTGATCCGCGGCACCATCCGTATCCAGGGCGGCCGGTCGGGGCGTCCGGTGCCGCGCTTCAGCGGCATGGACCGCTTCGCCCACTGGACGACGGCGGTCAGCTTCCTGCTGATGGCACTGACCGGGCTGATCCTGACCTTCGGGCGCATGCTGCTGATCCCGCTGATCGGCCACCCGAACTTCACGATGCTGGCCGAGGCCAGCAAGTACATGCACAATTTCTTCAGCGTGCCCTTCGTCCTCGGCCTGCTGATGATCTTCGTGCTGTGGGTGCGCGACAACATTCCGGAGAAGGCCGACCTCGTCTGGCTGAAGACGCTCGGCGGCGTGCTGAGCAAGTCCGGCGAGCATCCGGAGGCCGGGCGGTTCAACGCCGGTCAGAAGGGCGTCTTCTGGGCGGTGGTGTTCGGCGGCTTCGCGCTGTCGCTCACCGGCTTCCTGCTGATGATGCCCTTCGCCGTCACCGGGATCGGCGGCATGCAGATCCTGCATGTGGCGCACGGGGTGGTGGCCGCGCTGATGATCGCGCTGATCATCGGGCACATCTACATCGGCACCATAGGCATGGAGGGCGCCTTCGACGCCATGGGAAGCGGTGTCGTGGACGAGAACTGGGCCAAGGACCATCACCGCCGCTGGTACGAGGAGCAGCTCCGCAACGGGCAGGCCAATCAGGACGGGCGGCTGCGGCATCATGCGGCGGAGTGAGGCGCGGAACCTCTCGACAGGCGCGCCAGCATGACCGATCCTTCCGCGCAACGAAGTGTGCGTAGGGGGGAGGCATGCCGCTCGACCACCGGGAGTCGCTGTTCCGCCGCATCGCGGCGCGGCGCGACGAGCTTGTCGCGCTGACCCGCGACCTGATCCGCATTCCGACCGTGAACCCGCCCGGCGACGTCTATACCGACTGCGCGGAGTTCCTCGGGCGGCGGCTGGCCGGGCGCGGCTTCGCCGTTGAGTATGTGCGGGCCGACGGGGCGCCGGGCGACAGCGACCGCTACCCGCGCACCAACGTCATCGCCCGCGTCGAGGGGCGTGAGCCCGGCCCCTGCGTGCACTTCAACGGCCACATCGACGTGGTGCCCGCCGGCCAGGGCTGGACGGTCGATCCCTTCGAAGGCGTCGTAAAGGACGGGCGCGTCTATGGCCGCGGCGCCTGCGACATGAAGGGCGGCATCGCCGCGTCGATCATCGCCGTTGAGGCGATCCTGGAGGCGGGCATCCCCTTTCCCGGCGCGCTGGAAATCTCCGGCACGGTGGACGAGGAGTCCGGCGGCTACGGCGGGGTCGGGCATCTCGCCACGCTCGGCTATTTCTCCCGCCCGCGAGTCGATCACGTCATCATTCCGGAGCCGCTGAACGTCGACCGCGTGTGCATCGGCCACCGCGGCGTCTGGTGGGCGGAGATCGAGACGAAGGGTCGGGTCGCCCACGGTTCCATGCCCTTCCTCGGCAACTGCGCGGTGCGCCACATGGGCGCCGTGCTGCACCGGATCGAGACGGAGCTGATCCCCCGCTTGGCCGCCAAGCGCACCGCCATGCCGGTGGTCCCGGAAGGGGCGCGGCAATCCACCCTGAACATCAACGCCATCCACGGCGGCCAGCCGGAGGACCATGGCGGCTTGCCCAGCCCGATGGTGCCCGACCGCTGCCGCATGGTCATCGACCGCCGCTACCTGATCGAGGAGGACCCGGAGGAGGTGCGGGCGGAGATCGTCGGCATCCTGGAGGATCTGCGCCGCGAGCGCCCCGGCTTCGACTATGAGCTGCGCGAGGTGCTGGCCTTCCTGCCCACCCTGACCGACGCCGACGCGCCGGTGGTTCGGGCGGTGGGGGCGGCCATCGAGACGGTGCTGGGCCGCCCGGCGGCGCAGGTGGTGTCCCCCGGCACCTACGACCAGAAGCACATCGCGCGGGTCGGGCATCTCAAGGACTGCATCGCCTACGGCCCCGGCATCCTCGACCTCGCCCACCAGCCAGACGAGTATGTGGGCATCGATGACATGGTCCATTCCGCCCAGGTGATGGCGATGGCCGCCCTGTCTTTGCTGCGGCGGGAGGTGTAGGGGAAAGAGCGCCGGCTACTTCCAGGTGACCCGGCCGCCGACCTCCTCGGCGATGAAGTCCGCCCAGCGTTCGCGTTCGCCCAGGAGGTTCGCCGGGAAATAGTCGTTCAGCTCCACGGACTGCCAGCGGTAGCCGGGACGGTGGAAGAGGTCGCTGCCCTCCGCGAGGAAGCGGGGCACGTCGATGCCGTCGAGGATGTCGTCGCGGTTCAGCTCCTGGTGCGAGAAGCTCTGGATCTTGTGCCGGATGGCGTCGTCGTCGCCGATGTAGGAGAAATGCCAGCCCGCGTGGGGCAGGATGTCCACGTAGGGCGGACGCGTCTCGGGGGTGTAGCGGTCCAGCGTGCCGCGGCTCTCCCGGATCTGCTGCGGCGTGGTCATCCGGGCCATCAGCCCGCGGACGGCGACGGGGAAGACCGAAAAGTTCTCGCCCTCCACGTTCATGAAATTGACCTTGAAGTAGAACAGCGGCACGCGGAACCCCGCGATCATCGCCGAACTGTCGCGCAGCGACGCGACCGAGCGGGCGCGCAAAATCTCGTCCACGTCTGAAACGATGACGATGTCGTCCGGCTCCACCTTGTCCAGCCCGAGCGCGATGGCGTTCCGCTGCGCCCGCTCGCGCACCCAGGGATTGTCGGTTTCCGGGAAGTCGGGGGCGACGACCAGCTTCACCTTGTCCAGGAAGGGCAGGAAGCGATCGCGCTCCTCCATGAAATGCAGCGGCTTGGGCGCGCCGGTGAAGGTCTGCTTGGCCTCGACGATCACGAACTGGTCGACCGTGTCGTACAGCTCGCGGAAGCGCAGCTCCAGAAGGTCGAGTTCGTTGTGGAAGGTGAAGCAGTCGTAGATCTTCGGCTGGCGTCGCTGCGGCGCGGCCACCGCCGGCCAGCGCGACCCCGGCGCCGCCGTCGTCTGCACCGCATCGGCCAGGGCCAGCACATAGTCCCGCTGCACGCCGCTCGTCCATTCGGTGATCTGGGAGCGCAGGAACGTCTCGTCCCGCCGCGCCACCAGCTTGCGGACCATGGAGGCGAAGGGGGCCTTGCGTCCGGACAGCGCGAGGCTGGTCATCAGGTCGGTGTAGTCGCGCCGGTCGAGAAGCGGGCCGTCCATCACCTCGATCCGTTCCTCCAGCGCGCGGTCCCCCAGCACCTTGCCGAAGTTGAACAGGCCGTGGAAGCCGAAGGCCGGTCCCGGCACCGGCGTGCGCTCGAAGGCGAAGCGGTCGGCCACGGCCTCCGGGGCGAAGCGGATGCCGGCCTTCTCCAGCGCCGGGCGCTCGGTCCGGCAGATGACGTGGTCCTCGGGGATGCCGGCTTCGAAGGGCAGGTCGCGCAGCCGGTCGAGCAGGGCGGCGGAGCGCAGGGAGAAGCCGCCGTTCCCCACCGTCATGCCGTCGTCGTACCAGCCCCAGCGGGCGCCGATGTAGTCGAAGGCGCGGAACTCCTCCGTCCATGCCTGTGGGTCGGCGACGAAGCCGTCCCACTGCGCGATCAGGACATGGCCCGTCGTCACCAGCCGGCGCAGGCGGACGTTGATCGTGTCCGAATAGTCGTCGATGTCGTTGATCGGGGCGATGCGGTGGAAATCGACGCCGGGGATCTTCGGATCGCGGTCGGACAGCAGCAGGACGCTGGAGAAGCGGCAGGCGGCGATGCTGTCCCGGATGGCCATCTCGACCAGGGCGTGGTTCGCCGTGTCGGCGAACACCAGCGTGCAGTCCTCGATCCTCACCATCCCGTTCCCCGTTCTGCCGCCGGCGTCGGCCGCCCGCGGGCGCGGATCCTATCACGGCGGTTGTGGGGCTGCCACGGGCGGAGCGCCGTGCGTCTCAGAGCCCGACCTCCTTGACGGGCGGGGGCCGGTCCCTTAGCTTGCGAATGTTCCCTGGGGGGCCTCGCTAGGAGGCTGAGACTCCGCCGGTCCGGCGCTTTCATCCGGACAACGCGGTGACCCATCGAACCTGATCCGGGTCATACCGGCGTAGGGACGGGACTGAAGGGCGGCACGGCGTACCCCCATTCCATCCAGACACCGCTTGTCCCGGCAACAGTTTGTTGGCGTTGCAAAAGGTGTGCGGACGTGACCGAAGCCCGACTTGTCGAAGAGCTGCTGGCCTTCATCGCCGCCGGAGAGGCGGACGAGGAGGCGTTCAACCGCATGGCGCTGGCCGTCTTCGCCCACCAGTTCGAGACCAACGCCCCCTACCGCCGCTTCGCCACCCAGCGGGCGCGCACCCTGCGCACGGTGAAGAGCTGGCGCGACGTGCCCGCCGTGCCGATCAGCGCCTTCAAGGACCTGACGCTGAGCGGCCGCCCGCCGGAGGAATGCCCGCACGTCTTCATGACCAGCGGCACCACCAAGGGCGTGCGGGGCAAGAGCCATCACCCGACGCTGGCGGTCTACGACCGCTCGATGACCGTCAACTTCCGCCGCCGCTTTATGGGTGAGCATGATCGGCTGCGCATGGGCATCCTGTTCCCGACCGAGCAGGCGATGCCCAACTCCTCGCTCGCCCATTATCTGGCGCTGGCCAAGAGCGAATTCGGGACGGCGGAGAGCCGGTATTTCGTCTCCGACGCCGGGCTGGACGTGGACGGGGCCATCGCCGAGCTGTCCCGTGCCGAGGCCACCGGCGAACCCTACGCCCTGCTGGGGGCGAGCTTCAGCGTCGTGCATCTGATGGACGCGCTGGCCGAGCGGGGGCGGAGCTTCGCCCTGCCGGCGGGCAGCCGCATCCTCGACACCGGCGGCTTCAAGGGCCAGTCGCGCGAGATGGCGGCGGAGGAGTTCTACAGCCGCCTGTCCGCGACCTTCGGTGTGCCGCGCCGGCTGTGCATCAACATGTACGGCATGACCGAGCTGAGCACCCAGTTCTACGACGACGGCAACGAGGCCTGCCCGTCGGTGAAGTCCGGCCCGCACTGGATCCGCAGCCGGGTCATCAACCCGCTGACCGGGCAGGAGGTGCCGCGCGGCAGCGTCGGCGTGCTCGTCCATCACGATCTGGCCCATTTCAACTGCGCGTCGGCCATCCTGACCGAGGATGCGGGGGTGGAGGTGGACGGCGGCTTCCAGCTTCTCGGCCGGGCCGACGGGGCGGACGCCAAGGGCTGCTCCATGGCGGTCGAGGACTTCCTCAAAGCGGCACGGGCTTCCTGATGGAGCGCGCCGGGCATTTGCCGGGGCTGTCCGCCGACGCGGTGGACTGGCGGACGCTGACCTTCCGGCGCGGCGCCGAGACGCTCGACGTGGCGGTGCCGGTGCTGACCGAGCCACAGGTCGCTGAATTGGCAACGCGGGTGCGGACGAACGCGCGGACTTACCTGAGACGCCGCACCGTCGCGGAGATCGCCGCCACCATCGACCGCGCCGTCGCCCGGCTGCTCGACCGCGACGACCCGTGGCGGCGGAAGGCGGAACGGCTGCTGCCGCTGGTCACCGGCTACGACGCCGAGATGGTCCGGCTGGGGCTGACCGGCTATCTGAAGACCTTCCGCGGGCCGGAGCTGCGGAAATTCATCGCCGAGGATTTCGCCAACCCGGCGGTGCTCGACGATTTCCAGCCGATGCCCAAGGGCGGCTTCGCCCGCGCCTTCGGGCCGGAACTGCTGCTGCATGTCTGGGCGGGCAACGTGCCGGGCCTGCCGCTGTGGAGCCTGATCTCCGGCCTGCTGGTGAAGGCCGGCACGGTCGGCAAGCTGCCGAGCGCCGAGCCGCTGTTCGCCGGCTGGTTCGCGCAAATCCTGGGGGAGATCGACCCGGAGCTGGCCGATTGCATCGCCATCGTCTGGTGGAAGGGCGGCGACGAGGCGGCGGAGCGCGCGTGGCTGGGCCGCGCCGACACGGTGGTCGCCTATGGCGGCAACGACGCGCTGGAGGCCATCCGGGCGCGGGTGCCGATCACCGCGCGCTTCCTGCCCTACGGCCACAAGATCAGCTTCGGCATGGTCGCCCGCTCCGCGCTCGACGCCGGGAAGGCGGGGGCGGTGGCGCGGCAGGCGGCCTACGACGTGGCGCGCTACGACCAGCAGGGCTGCTACTCGCCCCAGACCTTTTTCGTGGAGCGCGCCGGGCGGGTGTCGCCGCGGGAGTTCGCCGGCTATCTGGCGCACGAGCTCGACGCGCTGGGCAGCAAATTCCCGCGCCGTCCCCTGTCGATGAGCGAGGCGGGAAGCGTCGCGTCCTGGCGCAACGCGGAAGAGACGAAGGGCTTTGCCGACCCCAGCCGCGCCCTGCTGGGCGATCCGGCGGGAAGCTGGGCCGTCGCCTACACCGACGCGGCGGACGGCCTGAGCCCTTGCGGGCTGAACCGCACGGTGACGGTGGTGGCGGTGGACCGGCTGGCCGACGCGGTGCCGGGGCTGGCGCCCTACCGCGCCTTCCTCCAGACCGTGGGCATCGCCGCCGCGCCGGAGGAGCTGTTCGCGCTCGCCGGAGCGCTGGGGGCCGTGGGTGTGACGCGCCTCTGCGCGCTCGGCCGCATGACCGCGCCGGAGGCGGGATGGCACCATGACGGGCGGTTCAACCTGCTGGACCTCGTCACCATGACCGAGATCGAAGGATCGGCGGAACGGGCGGCGGACACCTTCGCCCCCTACACGGATTGAGGCGCCCGGCCATGCCCTTCGTCAGCATCGAACAGGCCGGCTACGGCGTCCCGAGCGGCGGCACCATCCTGGACCGCATCGACTGGGCCATCGGGGAGGGCGAGTTCCACGCGCTGGTCGGGCGCAGCGGCTGCGGCAAGACGACCCTGCTGAAGCTGGTCGCCGGGCTGCTGGCCCCCTCGACCGGAGCCGTCCGCATCCAGGGGCAGCCGGTGCAGGGGCCGGGCGCCCAGGTCGGTTTCGTCTTCCAGGCGCCGACGCTGCTGGAGTGGCGGACGGTGCTCGACAACCTGCTGCTTCCGGTGTCGCTGACGCGTCGTCCGCAGCCGGCGGACCGCCGCAAGGCGGAGGAGCTGCTGGACCTCGTCGGCCTGACCGGGCTCGAAGGACGCTACCCCAGCCAACTGTCGGGCGGGCAGCAGAGCCGTGTCGCGCTGGCCCGCGCGCTGGTCACCGAGCCGCCGCTGCTCCTGCTCGACGAGCCCTTCGCCGCGCTCGACGCCATCACGCGCGAGGAGTTGCAGGACGACCTGCTGAATCTCTGCGCCCGGCACCGCACCACCGTGCTGTTCGTCACCCACGACATCGCGGAGGCGGTCTATCTGGCCGACCGGGTGGCGGTGATGGAGGGCGGGCACCTGCGCCACGCCCTGCCGGTGCCGCTGGCCCGCCCGCGCGGGCGCGACGTCCGCTACAGCCCGCGCTTCAACGCCTTGTGCCTGGAGCTGCGCCACGCCATGGACGGCTCTAAGTCCGACGTGGCGCTGGAGCGCGCGTCGTGATGGTGCGCCTCGCCTCCGCCCTGCTGCTCGTCCTGCTGCTGGCGGGGTGGGAGGCCTATTGCCGGGTGGCGGGGGTGTCGGCGCTGGTCGTGCCGCTGCCGTCGGCGGTTCTGCGCACGCTGTGGGACGGGCTGGCCGGCGGCTATCTGCTGCCGCACCTCTGGGTCACCACGGCGGAGATGGCGATGGGCCTCGCCGCCGGCTGCACCGTCGGCTTCCTCGCCGGGGTGCTGCTGGCCGAGGTGCCGGTGCTGCGCCGCCTGTTCTACCCCTACATCCTGGCCAGCCAGGTGGTGCCGAAGCTGGCGCTGGGGCCGCTGTTCATCGTCTGGTTCGGCTTCGGCATGACCTCCACCGTGGTCATCACGGCGCTGATCTGCTTCTTCCCGCTGCTGGAAAACACCATGACCGGCCTTCAGCAGGTCGATCCCAACAAGCGGGAGCTGTTCCGGATGCTGCGGGCGACGCGCCTGCAGACCCTGCTGCGCCTGAAGATTCCCTCCGGCCTGCCGGTGATCCTGGCGGGCTTGCGCGTCGCCGTGGTGCTGGCGCTGGTCGGCGCCGTCGTCGGCGAGTTCATCGGCGGCCGGCAGGGGCTGGGCGCCTCGATCATCGCGGCGCAGGGGATGATGGATTCGACCATGATGTTCGCCCTGTTCATCGTCATCACGGTGCTGGGCATGATCGTTTATCAGGCCGCCGCCGGGCTTGAGCGGTGGCTGCTGCGCCGTCCGTGGAAAGGATAATCACACGATGTTCGGGTTCCTGCGCACTTTGGGTGCCGTCGCCGTTTCCGCCCTGCTCCTGTCTTCCCCCGCGCTGGCGCTCGACAAGGTGACCGTGGCGGGCTGGAGCCAGCCGATCAGCGAGATCACCAACCTGCTGGCCGAGCCGGACAAGGGCTTCTTCAAGGCCAAGGGGATCGATCTCGGCTATATGCCGGGGACCGGCGGCGGCTCGGCCATCCAGAACATGCTGACCGGTCAGGCCGACGTGGCCTTCACCGACCCGGCCTCCTTCTACCTCGCGCTCGACAAGGGCGAGAAGCTGATCGCCATCTACAACATCTACCCGCAGAACGTCTTCAACGTGGTGTCGCCGAAGGAGCGCAACATCACCAAGCCCGAAGACCTCAAGGGCAAGCGCATCGGCGTCTACAGCCTGTCCAGCGGCACGCGCCAGAACCTCCAGGTGCTTCTGCATCAGGTCGGGCTGAGCGAGAAGGACGTGACCATCGAGGTGACCGGCCTGCTGAACTTCGCCCCCGTCATCCAGGGTCAGGTGGACGCCACCGCGGCGACCGACACCGGCCTCCATGTGGGCATGCAGAAGGGGCTGAAGGACATCAACGTCATCGAGGTCAAGGACACGCTGAACCTGCCCTCCGACATCTTCGTGGTGACGGAGGAGACCTACCGGACGAAGAAGGACGTGCTGAAGCGCTTCCTCGCCGCCTACCGCGACAGCGCCGCCTGGATGATCGCCGAGCCGGAGGAGGCCGCCCGCCTCGCCGTGACCCGCGCCATCAACGGCCGCGACGAGGCCACCAACCTCGCCATCATCAAGCTGCGCAACGCCTCCAGCGTGTCGGAGACGACCAAGGCCAAGGGCCTCGGCCACTTTGATCCGGAACTGATGCAGAAGGGGGCGGACACCTTCAAGCAACTCGGCCTGATCGGGGCGGACCTCGACATGGGCACGCTGGTCCGGTCCGACCTGATCCCCGAGTAAGGAAGGCTTGGCCCGCCATGGATTTCCGCGACAAGACCGTCCTCGTCACCGGCGCCAGCCGCGGCATCGGTGCGGCCATCGCCAAGGCCTTCGCGGCGGAGGGGGCGGCGGTCGCCGTCAACTACCTTCAGAATGCCGAGGCCGCCGAGGCGGTGGCGGCAGCCTGCCGCGATTTGGGCCGCGAGGCGGGCGGCGACGCCTGGGCGGTGCAGGCCGACGTGACCGACGCCGAGGCGGTGAACCGCATGGTGGAGCGCACGGCGGAGGAGTTCGGCAAGATCGACGTGGTGGTCAACAACGCCTTCCGCCCCTACGCCTTCGACCCGGAGAAGCGCAAGCTGTTCTGGGACACCGACTGGGCGGACTACCGGGGGCAGGTGGATGGGGCGCTGCTCGGCACCTACAACGTCTGCCGGGCGGTGCTGCCGGTGATGCGTCGTAGGCCCGGCGGCAGCATCGTGAACATGGCGACCGACCTCGTCGCCCGGCCGACCGTGCCCTATCACGACTACACGACGGCCAAGGCGGCGCTGGTCGGGTTCAGCCGCAATCTGGCGGCGGAGCTGGGGCCGCTGGGCATCCGCGTCAACTGCGTGGCGCCGGGGCTGGTCTACCCCACCGACGCCAGCCGGGCGACGAAGGAGGACGTGAAGGACGCCATCGTCGCCCAGACCCCGCTGCGCCGCATCGCCACGCCGGAGGACGTGACCGGTCCCGTGCTGTTCCTGGCGTCGGGCTGGAGCCGGTTCATGACGGGGCAGGTGCTGTATGTGGATGGCGGGTTGGTGATGGGGTGACCCTTGCCCCCACCCCAGCCCTCCCCCGCTGCGCAGGGGAGGGGGATTCTGGCCCTCCCCTGCGCAGCGGGGGAGGGAGGGACCCGCGAAGCGGGAGGGTGGGGGCAACCGGTGCCGACGCCTACTCCAACGCGATCTCCCCCTTGATCTCATGCTCCAGCCCGATGCCCTCGACGGTCAGCACGACGCGGGCCTGGAGCGTTTCGTTGCCCTTCAGCTTGCCGGCCTCCATCGCTTCGGTCACGGCGCGCTCGATCTCGCGCTGCGAGGTGACGCCGACGACCTTCAGGTACTTCCGGATGCCCATGTTGAAGGTGTCGTGGTCCATGATGCTCCTCCCTCTCTGATCGCTCCCGAAGACAACCGTCGCGGCAACGCTTTGTCCCGTATCCCTTTGCCCCCCGCGGCCCATTCAGGTGCCGTTCAGCCGGCTTTGTGCTAACTGGGAACGTCCATTCGCCCGCCGGTTCCGACCATGAACGCCGTCCCCACCGTCCTGCTGTCCCTGGCACTTCTCGCCGCCACTCTGCCGGCGGGGGCCGACGACGACCGCGACCATGAGCGGGCGCGGGAGGCCTTCCGGTCGGGCCGGGCGATGCCGCTGGAGGCCATCGTGGCCCGCGCGCAGGCCGATTTCCCCGGCGACATCCTGGACGTCGAGTTCGAGGATGAGGACGGGCAGATCGTCTACGAGATCAAGACCATCACCGCCGAAGGCCGTGTCCTGAAGTTGAAATACGACGCCGCCACCGGCGACCTGCTGCGGGTGCGCGGGCGCAATGGGAAAGGCGAGGGCGGCCATCATGGGAAGAGGTGAGCGCCATGCGCCTGCTCGTCGTCGAGGATGATCCGGCGCTCGCCCGCCAGCTTGCCGAGCGGCTGGAGGGCGAGGGCTACGCCGTGGACCGCGCCGCCGACGGCGAGGAGGGGCAGTTCCTCGGCGAGACCGAACCCTACGACGCCATCGTCCTCGACCTCGGCCTGCCGCGGGTCGACGGGCTGACGGTGCTGCGCTCCTGGCGCGCGGGGGGAATCGCCACGCCGGTCATCATCCTGACCGCCCGCGGCGCCTGGACGGAGAAGGTCCAGGGCATCGACGCCGGGGCCGACGACTATCTGGCGAAGCCCTTCAGCATGGAGGAGTTGCTGGCCCGCATCCGGGCGCTGATCCGCCGCTCCAAGGGCCACGCCTCGGCGGAGATCGCCTGCGGCGGGGTGGTGCTGGACACCCGCTCGGGCCGGGTCACGCTGGACGGGCAGACGGTGGATCTGACCGGGCACGAGTTCCGCGTGCTCGATTACCTGATGCATCGCAAGGGGCAGCTCGTCTCCCGCACGGAGCTGACCGAGCACATCTACGCCCAGGATTTCGACCGGGATTCCAACACCATCGAGGTCTTCGTCGGCCGCCTGCGCCGCAAGCTGGGCGCCGACCTGATCAAGACCGTGCGCGGGCTCGGCTACAAGCTGGAGGCGCCGTGAGCGGGGGGGCGCGGCGGCTGACCGGGTCGCTGCGCTTCCGCCTGCTGGCCGGGGCGGCGGTGTGGATCGCGCTGGCCCTGGCGCTGGCCGGGCTGGTGCTGTCCGGCCTGTTCCGGGACCATGTGGCCCGCCGCTTTGAGGCGGAGCTGACCAACCATCTGGACCAGCTCGCCGCGCTGACCGAGCTGGGGGCGGACGGCGCGCCGCTGCTGCGCCAGCCGCTCAGCGACCCGCGCTTCCGCCGGCCGCTGTCGGGACTCTACTGGCAGGTGGGGCCGGGGGACGCGCCGGTTCTCCGCTCCCGCTCCCTGTGGGACGAGGCGCTGACCCTGCCGCCGGACGAGGTGGCCGACGGCGACATCCACCGCCACAGCGTCATCGGCCCCGCCGGGCGCCATCTGTCGGTGCTGGAGCGCGCCGTGACCCTCCCCAACGGGACGGCGCCCCTGCGCATGGCGGTGGCGCAGGACGAGTCGGAGCTGCGGGCGGTGGTGGCCGACTTCAACCGGGTGCTCTGGCTGTCGCTGGGGGCGCTGGCGCTGGCGCTGATCGCCGCGGCGGTGGTCCAGGTGTCGGTGGGGCTGCGCCCGCTGGTGCGGCTGCGCGCTGAGCTGGCCGCGGTGCGGGCCGGGCGCCGGAAGCGCTTCGGCGGCGACTCCCCGCGCGAGGTGCAGCCGCTGCTCGACGACCTGAACGCCCTGCTGGACCATTCGGAGGAGGTGGTGGTCCGGGCGCGGCTCCAGGCCGGCAACCTCGCCCACGCGCTGAAGACGAACCTCGCCGTGCTGGCGAACGAGGCGGAGGGGGAGGCGGCCGCCCGGCGGGTGGCGGAGATGCGCCGCCACATCGACCATCACATGGCCCGTGCCCGCGCCGCCGCTGCCCGCGGTCTGCCCGGCGTCGCCACCCCGGTGGCCGACAGCGCCGGGGCGCTGGCGCGGGTCCTGGAAAAGCTTCAGGGTGGGGGCAGGGGCGGAGGACGGGTGACGGTCACCGTCCGCGTCCCGCGCGAGCATGTCTTCGCCGGAGAGCGCGAGGACCTCGACGAGATGCTGGGCAACCTGCTGGACAACGCCATGAAGTGGGCGGGGTCGCGGGTGGAGGTCGCGTCGCGGCTGGAGGCGGGCGGGATGCTGGCGGTGGTGGTCGAGGACGACGGGCCGGGCCTGCCCGCCGACCGGCGCGACGCCGTGCTGGCCCCCGGCGTGCGGCTGGACGAGAGCACGCCGGGCAGCGGCCTCGGCCTTGCCGTCGTGCGCGACGTGGCGCGGCTCTACGGCGGCGACCTGCGGCTGGGCGATTCGCCGCTCGGCGGGTTGCGGGTGGAGCTGGTGCTGCCGGCGGCGGCGCCCTCCTGACCGGCACAACATTACCGTCACATCTCCGCGCTGGCGGCGGACCGTCCCTTGTGGTCTGAATGGTGCCCCTTCGCGTGCTCCGGAGACGACGGATGACCCAGGCGGACAGCGCCAACGCACCCGGTGTGGACACCGCCGGCCACGGGGTGAGCCTCGGCGAGGCCACGCGGGTTTGGGCGCGGATCGCGGCGCTGAGCTTCGGCGGCCCGGCCGGCCAGATCGCCATGATGCACCGCGTGGTGGTGGACGAGAAGAAGTGGATCGGGGAGGAGCGGTTCCTCCACGCCTTGAACTACTGCATGCTGCTGCCAGGGCCGGAGGCGCAGCAGCTGGCCGTCTACATCGGCTGGCTGATGCACCGGACGGTGGGCGGGCTGATCGCCGGCGTCCTGTTCGTCCTGCCCGGCGCGCTGGCCATCATGGTGCTCAGCCTGCTCTACGCGACGCTGGGAAACACCGGGCCGGTGCAGGGGCTGTTCTTCGGGCTGAAGGCGGCGGTGCTCGCCGTCGTGCTGGAAGCGGTGGTCCGCGTCGGGCGGCGCACGCTGAAGAACGGGGCGATGGTCGCCCTGTCGGCGGCGGCCTTCCTGGCGATCTTCGCCTTCAATGTCCCGTTCCCCCTGATCATCCTGACCGCCGCCCTGATCGGGCTGGGTGGGGCGCGGCTGGGCGTCTCCGCCTTCCGGCCGATGCCGCACGGGCCGGCTGCGTCCACGCACGGGAGCAGCCTTCTGGGCGAGGAGACGCCGGACCACGCGCGCCCCTCCACCGCTTGGTCGCTGCGGGTCGGGGCGGTCTGCCTCGCTTTGTGGCTGGGGCCGGTGCTGGCGCTGCTGCTGACGCTGGGGCCGGACAACACGTTCACCGGCATCGCCGTCTTCTTCTCCAAGATGGCGGTGGTGACCTTCGGCGGCGCCTACGCCGTGCTGGCCTATGTGGCGCAGCAGGCGGTGGAGACCTACGGCTGGCTCCATCCCGGCGAGATGCTCGACGGGCTGGGCATGGCGGAGACGACGCCGGGGCCGCTGATCATGGTGGTGCAGTTCGTCGGCTTTCTCGGCGCGCTGCGCGATCCGGGGGCGCTGCCGCCGCTGCTGGCCGGGGTGCTGGGCGGGCTGCTGACCACCTGGGTCACCTTCGTACCCTGCTTCCTGTGGATCTTCCTCGGCGCGCCCTATGTGGAGGCGCTGCGCGGCAACCGGATGCTCGGCGCCGCCCTGTCGGCGATCACCGCGGCGGTGGTCGGGGTGATCCTGAATCTGGCGGTGTGGTTCGCCCTGCACACGCTGTTCGCCCGCCTGGAACCGGTGTCCGTCGCCGGCATGGCGCTGGACCTGCCCGTTCTCGCCAGCGTCAACCTGCCCGCCCTGGCGCTGACCGTGGCGGCGGTGCTGGCGGTGTTCCGCTTCAAGGCGGGGATGCTGCCCACCCTGGGCGCCTGCGCGCTGGCCGGCGTGGCGCTGCGCATGGCGGGGGTGGCGTAGGGCGCGGGCAGCCTGTCGCCGCAGGCCGCGCCGGGGACGGCGCGGCCCGGGCCCGGCTCAATGCATCTCCTGAACCTGGGCGATGCGTTCGGTGATTCCTTCGAGGCGGCGGGACAACTGGTCCTCGTCCTCCGGCGCGATCTGGCCCTTGCGTTGGGCAAGCCGCAGGGCCGCTTGCGCCTCCTCCAGGCAATCGAGCGTGTGACGCACGTAGTCGTGTTGGGCCATGCCCCCATCCTCCTCAGCCGTTCTGCTACAAAAGCGAAACAGACCGGTACGGATGGGGTTCCCTCCTTTGGCGGGGCCTATCCCGGTCGGACAGATCGGATCGGGAGAGATCGGGCCGGAATTTTCCCGCAAGGATGGTGTGGAAATTCAGAAATCCAGGTCGGCGTAATGGCGGGGCGGCGGGCAGCCGGGGATGCTGTCGGTCAGCAGGCCGCGGAAGCTGGGGCGCGATTTGATGCGGGCGTACCAGTCCTTGGCCTCCGGCACCTTGTCCCACGGCACGTTGTCCACGTAATCGACGCAGGACAGCGCCGCCGCCGCCGCGATGTCGGCCACCGTGAAGCTGGAGCCGGCCAGCCAGGGGCGACGCTCCGACAGGAAGGCGATGTATTCCATGTGGTACTGGATGTTCGCCAGACCGGCGCGGATCGCCGGGGCGTAGGGGTGGCCCTGGCCGGACAGCCGCTTGATCAGCTTCTCGCCGACCAGATTCTCGGTCACCTCGCGGTCGAAGGTCCGGGTGAACCAGTCGACGATCCGGCGTACCTCGGCGCGGGCCGCCACCTCCCGCGGCATCAGGGCCACGTCGGGATAGGCCTCCTCCAGATACTCCAGCACGGGCAGCCCGCCGGCCACGACGGTTCCGTCCTCCTCCACCAGCACCGGCGGCTCGCCGGCGGGGTTGAGCATCAGGAAATCCTCGCGCCGTTCCCACGGCTTCTCGATGACCGTGTCGAAGGGAAGACCCTTCTCGGCCAGCATCACCCGCGCGACGCGGGACAAGGGATGGAGGGGATGGTGATGGAGTGTCCGCATGCCGGGCCGGACTGTAGCGTATGGGGAGCGTGGAAAACAGTCTGCGCTTTGGCCTGTGACGCCGCTCCTTCGGCTTATGGATTAACCGTGCCGAGGGGGTGTCAAAGGGCGGATTTGCGGTAGACCACCAGGGGGTCCGCATCCCCGCCGCCTTCGGCGCCGGGAACCGGGGTCCAGCCGTTGTGCTCGTAGAAGGCGCGGGCCGCCGCGTTGCGCGAGGCGCAGGCCAGTTCGGCGGAGCCGCGCAGCAGGGTCAGCGCCTCGCGCAGCAGCGCGCTGCCGATGCCCCGCCCGCGCCACAGCGGGTCGATGAACAGGGTGTGGATGAAGCGGTCGCCGGCATCGACGGAGACGAAGCCGACGACCAGCCGGGTCGTCGCCCAGGCACCGGCTCCGGCACCGTCCAGTTCGGCCACCAGCACCTCTTCCCCGTCCACGCAGTCGTAATAGTCGTCCAGGCCGAAGCGGTCCTCGGGTTGCCAGGAAAAGGCGGCGCGGCGCCCGTGCAGGAAGATATCGGCGCAGCGCGGCCCGTCGGCCACGGTGGCGAAGCGAATGTTGATGCGCAAGCCGTCCTCTGCCGGCATGACGCCCTCCCGTGTGGTTGCGGATGCCCCCAGGCGGTCCTAACAACCCATTCCGCACCAGATTATTCCAAGAACCGGCGCCATGAAAAGGACGCCCGTGCGACGGCGGGCGTGAAAAACGGCGGCCCGGTTACCCCGGACCGCCGTTCGCGTATGCGCAATCGACCTGAGACTTATTGCTTGGGTCTTACTCCGCCGAGATGGCCTTCGGCAGATGGACCGGGACTTCCAGGCGGTTCAGCATTTCCTTCGGAACGACTTGCCAGAACTTGGTCACCTCACGCGCCCAGTCGTTGAGGATCTCGGCGGCGAAGCGGCTCTGCGTCTCCGCCACATGCTCCTCGATCAGGTGCTTGAGCTGGCTTTCGTAGTGGCCGACCTCGATGCGCTGGAAGATCACGCTCTCGTCGTTGATGTAGAGGGGCAGGCTGTCGTCCAGGTCGTAGACGTAGGCCATGCCGCCCGTCATGCCGGCGGCGAAGTTGTCGCCGACCCGGCCGAGGATGACCGCCGTGCCGCCCGTCATGTACTCGCAGCCGTTGGAGCCGCAGCCCTCGACCACCACGGTGGCGCCGGAGTTGCGGACGGCGAACCGCTCGCCGGCCTGGCCCGCGGCGAACAGCTTGCCCGCCGTCGCGCCGTAGAGGACCGTGTTGCCGATGATCGTGTTCTTGTTGGTCTCCAGCGGGCTGGAGGTCGTCGGACGGACGACGATGGTGCCGCCCGACAGGCCCTTGCCGACATAGTCGTTGGCGTCGCCCATCACCTCCAGCTTGATGCCCTGCACCGCGAAGGCGCCGAGCGACTGGCCGGCGGTGCCGCGCAGGCGGATGGTGATGTGGCCGGGCTGCAGCCCGAACATGCCGAACTTGCGCGTCACCATCGAGGACAGCCGCGTGCCGATGGCGCGCTGCGTGTTGCGGGCGTTGTAGGCGAGCTGCATCTTCTCGCCCTCCTCGAACAGCGGGCGGGCGTCGGCGACGATGCGGGCGTCCAGCGTGTCCGGCACCTCGTTGCGGCCCTGCAGCGTGCAGTAGCGGGCGTTCTCGCCGGGATCGACCTGGGCCAGCAGCGGGTTCAGGTCGAGGTCGTCGAGATGCTCGGCGCCGCGGCTGACCTGATGCAGCAGGTCGGTGCGGCCGATCACCTCGTTCAGCGAGCGGAAGCCCAGGCCGGCCAGGATCTCGCGCACTTCCTCGGCGAGGAAGGTGAAGAGGTTGACGACCTTCTCCGGCGTGCCGACGAACTTCTGGCGCAGCTTGTCGTCCTGCACGCAGACGCCGACCGGGCAGGTGTTGCTGTGGCACTGGCGGACCATGATGCAGCCCATGGCGATCAGGCTGGCCGTGCCGATGCCGAACTCCTCAGCGCCCAGCATGGCGGCGATCACGATGTCGCGGCCGGTCTTCAGGCCGCCGTCGGTGCGCAGCCGCACGCGGTGGCGCAGGCGGTTCAGCGTCAGGACCTGATGGACCTCCGACAGGCCCATCTCCCAGGGCAGGCCGGCGAACTTGATCGAGGTCTGCGGGGAAGCGCCCGTGCCGCCGCTGTTGCCGGAGATCAGGATGATGTCGGCGTTGGCCTTGGCGACGCCCGCGGCAATCGTTCCGATGCCGGAACGGCTGACCAGCTTCACCGTCACTTTCGCATCCGGATTGATCTGCTTCAGGTCATAGATGAGCTGGGCCAGATCCTCGATCGAGTAGATGTCGTGGTGCGGCGGCGGGCTGATGAGCATCACGCCCGGCGTCGAGTGACGCAGCCGCGCGATCATCTCGGTCACCTTGAAGCCGGGGAGCTGGCCGCCCTCGCCGGGCTTGGCGCCCTGGGCGACCTTGATCTCCAGCTCGCGGCACTGGTTCAGGTACTCGGCGGTGACACCGAAGCGGCCCGAGGCCACCTGCTTGATGGCGCTGTTCCAGTTGTCGCCGTTCTTGTCCGGGCGGAAGCGCGCCGGGTCCTCGCCGCCCTCGCCGCTGTCGGACTTGGCGCCGATGCGGTTCATGGCGACGTTCAGCGTGCCGTGGGCTTCGGGCGAGAGGGCGCCCATGGACATGCCCGGCGTGATGAAGCGCTTGCGGATCGCGGTGATGCTCTCGACCTCGTCCACCGGCACCGGGGCCTTGGTGGAGCGCAGCTCCAGCAGGTCGCGGAGCTGCATCGGCGGGCGCTTGTTCACCTGCTCGCTGTACTTCTTGAAGGTGGTGTAGCTGTCGTTGGTCACCGCCTGCTGCAGCGTGTGGATCACGCCGCCTTCCCAGCCGTGGCGGTCGCCCGACTTGCGGAAGCGGTAGAAGCCGCCGACCGGCAGGGCCACGACCTCCTCGTTGTAGGCGGTGGCGTGCTGCTCCAGCACCTTCTTCTGGATGCCGTTCAGGCCGATGCCGGAGATGCGGCTGACCATCGCCGGGAAATGCTCGGCGACCAGCGCGCGGGACAGGCCGATGGCCTCGAAGTTGCCGCCGCCGCGGTAGCTGCTGATGACCGAGATGCCCATCTTGGACATGATCTTCAGCAGGCCGTCGTCGATGGCCTTCTTGTAGTTGGCCATGCCCTTTTCCAGCGGCATGGAGCCGAACAGGCCGCGGCGGTGACGCTCGGCGATGGCCTCCTGCGCGAGGTAGGCGTTGACCGTGGTGGCGCCGACGCCGATCAGCACGGCGAAGTAGTGGGTGTCCAGCCCCTCCGCCGTGCGCACGTTCAGCGAGGTGAAGGTGCGCAGGTTGGAGCGGATCAGGTGCGTGTGCACCGCACCGGTGGCGAGGATCGCCGGGATGGCGGCGCGCGCCGGGCCCATCGCCTCGTCGGTCAGGATGACGTGGGTGGCGCCGCCGCGAACGGCGTCCTCCGTCTCCTGGCGGATGCGGCGCAGCGCGTCGCGCAGGGCTTCCGGGCCGCCGTCGACCGGGAAGGTCGCGTCGATCTCGGCCGCCGTGTCGCCCATGTAGTCGCGCATGGCGCGGAACTCGGCGGTCGTCAGGACCGGCGATTCGAGCTGCAGCAGGCGGGTCTGCGTCTCGTCCTCGTCCAGGATGTTGCCGAGGTTGCCGAGCCGCGTCTTCAGGCTCATCACCCGGCGCTCACGCAAGCTGTCGATGGGCGGGTTGGTGACCTGGGAGAAGTTCTGGCGGAAGAAGTGGTGCAGGCCACGGTACTTGTCGGACAGCACGGCGATGGGGCTGTCGTCGCCCATCGAGCCGATGGCCTCCTTACCGTCCTCCACCATCGGGTGCAGGATCAGCTCCATGTCTTCCATGGTCAGGCCGAAGGCCTGCTGGCGGCGGCGCAGCTCGGCCTTGTCCATGTCCGACGGCTCGCCCTTCAGCGAGGCGGTCTTGACCAGCTCGTCCAGGTGGGTGGTGTTCTGCACCCACTTGTCCCACGGCTTCAGCGTGGCGAGATGGTCCTTCAGCTCGCGGTCGCGGTAGAGCTTGCCGGACTGCAGGTCGACGGCGATCATCTCGCCCGGGCCGAGGCGGCCCTTCTCGATGACCTGGGTCTCGTCGATCTTCACCATGCCCGTCTCGGACCCGCCGATGATCAGGCCGTCGGTGGTGATCGTGTAACGCATCGGGCGCAGGCCGTTGCGGTCCATGCCGCCGACGACCCAGCGGCCGTCGGTCATGGCCAGCGCCGCCGGGCCGTCCCACGGCTCCATGACGGAGTTGCAGTACTGGATCAGCGCCTTGTGGTTGTCCGGCGTGGTCTGCGAGCTGGTCAGCGCCTGCGGCACCAGCATCATCTTGACCATCGGGGCGGTGCGGCCGGCGCGGACCATCACCTCGAACACGGTGTCGAGCGAGCCGGAGTCCGACAGGCCGACGCCGATCACCGGCTTCAGGTCCTGCATGTGGGTGCCGAAGGCCGGATGCTCCATCCGGGTCTCGTGCGCCTTCATCCAGTTGACGTTGCCCTTGACCGTGTTGATCTCGCCGTTGTGGGCGAGCATGCGGAAGGGCTGGGCCAGAGGCCAGGTCGGGAAGGTGTTGGTCGAATAGCGCTGGTGGTAGATGGCGAAGTCGGACTCGAAGCGCTCGTCCAGCAGGTCCGGGTAGAAGGTGGTCAGCTGCTCCGCCAGGAACATGCCCTTGTAGATGATCGAGCGGGCCGACAGCGAGCAGATGTAAAAGTCGTTGATCTGCTCACCTTTCACCGCCTTTTCGATGCGGCGGCGGATGATGTAGAGATCCAGCTCGAACTGCTCGTCGGACACGCCCTTGTTGTTGCCGACGATGATCTGCTCGATCTCCGGGCGGGTCGCGTTGGCCTTCTCGCCGATGATGTCGACGTTGATCGGCACCTGGCGCCAGCCGTAGATGTAGTAGCCGAAGGCCAGGATCTCGGTCTCGACGATGCAGCGGCAGGCTTCCTGCGCGTCCAGGCTGATGCGCGGCAGGAAGACCTGGCCAACGGCCAGCTTGTTGTCCGGCGCGCGGTGGCCGATGACCTTCACATGGTCCTTGAAGAACTTCTGCGGCACGGCGACGTGGATGCCGGCACCGTCGCCCGTCTTGCCGTCGGCGTCCACGGCGCCGCGGTGCCAGACGGCCTTCAGCGCCTCGATGCCTTTCTCGACCACCGAGCGGCGGGGCTTGCCGTCGATCGCGGCGATGAAGCCGACGCCGCAGGCGTCGTGCTCATCCTCCGGGTTGTAGGCGTTGGCAGTGGTCAGCGCCGCGGCGTTGGCGCGGAAGTCAGCGACGAACTGCTCACCCTGGTTCAACTCGGTGGTCATCGGTGGACCCTTTCAGTCAGTCTGTTCGGAAAGGGGACTTCGCCCCTTCACCCCCGCCAGGGGCCGAAATGGACCCCTGGAACCCGCGGAATTATGGATTGGTCGGCTTGGCCCGGCCGTTATTCGGCCGCCTGGGCCAGCGGCGCTTCAGCCTTCGCCCTGGCGTAGGCGTGGATGCCCTCCGCCGCGTCGCGGCCGTCGCGGATGGCCCACACCACCAGCGAGGCGCCGCGCACGATGTCGCCGGCGGCGAACACGCCCTCCAGGTTGGTCATCTTGCTGCGGTGGTCGACCAGCAGCGTGCCCCAGCGGGTGACCTTCAGCTCCGCCTCGCCGAACAGGGCGGGCAGATCCTCCGGCTCGAAGCCGAGCGCCTTGATGACCAGATCGGCCTGGACGGTGAACTCCGACCCCTCGATCACCTGCGGGGTTTGGCGGCCGGTGGCGTCGGCCACGCCCAGATGGATGCGCACGGCGCGCACGCCGGTGACCACGCTGTCGCCGGTGAAGCCTTCCGGGGCGGCCTGCCAGATGAACTCCACGCCCTCTTCCTCGGCGTGGGCGACCTCGCGCTGCGAGCCCGGCATGTTCTTGCGGTCGCGGCGGTACAGACACTTGACCGACGTGGCGCCCTGGCGGATGGCCGTGCGCACGCAGTCCATGGCGGTGTCGCCGCCGCCCAGAACCACCACATGCTTGCCCGCGGCGTTCAGGGAGCCGTTCTCGTACGCCTCCACCGTGTCGCCCAGGCTGACCTTGTTGGAGGTGGTCAGATAGTCCAGCGCCGCCACGATGTTGCCCAGGCCCGAGCCCGGCGCCTTGATGTCGCGCGCCTTGTAGACGCCGGTGGCGACCAGGACGGCGACGTGCTTGCGGCGCAGCTCCGGCAGGGAGGCGTCGCGGCCGACCTCGAAGTTCGGGTGGTAGATCACCCCGGCGTCGGCCAGAAGCTGGACGCGGCGCTCGACCACCGACTTCTCCAGCTTGAAGCCGGGGATGCCGTAGACCAGCAGGCCGCCCATGCGGTCGTAGCGGTCGTAGACGTGCACCTCGTAGCCCTTGGCGCGCAGCTCCTCGGCGGCGGCGAGGCCGGCGGGACCGGCGCCGATGACGCCGACCGAGACGCCAAGCTCACGCGACGGCTTGCGCGGCTTCACCCAGCCCTGATCCCAGGCGGTGTCGTTGATGTACTTCTCGACCGAGCCGATGGTGACGGCGCCGTGGGTGGACTGCTCGATGACGCAGTTGCCCTCGCACAGGCGGTCCTGCGGGCAGATGCGGCCGCAGATCTCCGGGAAGTTGTTGGTGGCCTGGGAGACCTCGTACGCCTCCTCCAGCCGGCCTTCGGAAGTCAGCTTCAGCCAGTCGGGGATGTTGTTGGAGACCGGGCAGTGCACCTGGCAGAAGGGAACGCCGCACTGTGAGCAGCGGTTGGCCTGCTCGTTGGCGCGCTCGTCGCTGAAACGGGCGTAGATCTCGGCGAAATCCTGGCGGCGCTCCGTGGCCGGGCGTTTGTCGGGCATCCGCTGCGCGGTGTGCACGAAGCCCAACATCCTCTGGTTCGCCATAACGCCTGCTCCTTCTTCCCGTGTCCCGTGCATGGGGACGGCGCCGGCGGCCGGGCGGCCCTTTTCGTGCCGGTGGGGCATGGCGAGGGGCGTGGCCGCAGTGAAAACGAAAGCCCGCGGTCACGCGGTCTGAACGTCATATACCGCAAGAGAAGGCGCCGCGCGAGCATATTTTCGCCGTTAGGACAGCATGGCTGACCAAACCGTGACTCGATGTCGCGGACGCCTCCGGGAACGGCCGGAGTGCCCGAAAAACAAGCAAGAAAATTAGGTCCGATCCGGGACTATCGCCCAATTCGGGGTATCGCCCCATGGGTCGTCGCCTTCGCCATGTTGCACTGCTATAAGCCGGACATTGCCCCCCGCAATCTTGTCAGAGGCCCCGCGCCGCATGTTGATCGACCAATATCTGGACGCCGCTCTGCTCGGCCTGATCGAAGGGCTGACCGAATTCCTGCCGGTCTCGTCCACCGGCCACCTGATCATTTTCGACACCCTGCTGGGCTTTGAAGGCCCGCCGGGCAAGGTGTTCGAGGTGGTGATCCAGCTCGGTGCGATCCTGGCGATCTGCACGGTCTATTTCGCCCGGCTGTGGAAGGTGGTCACCGGATTGAAGGACGATCCGGGCGCCCGCCACTTCGCGATGGCGGTGATCCTGGCCTTCCTGCCGGCGATGGTGCTGGGGGCGGCGCTGCACGGCGTCATCAAGGCGGTGCTGTTCAACCCGACGGTGGTCAGCATCGCGCTGATCCTGGGCGGCGTGGCGATCCTGATGGCGGAGCGGCTGGTGCCCGCCCCGCGCTACCACCAGATCGAACGCTTTCCGGCGCCGCTCGCCCTGAAGATCGGCCTGTGCCAGTGCCTGGCGCTGGTGCCGGGCGTGTCGCGCTCGGGCGCGACGATCCTCGGCTCGCTGCTGATGGGGGTGGACCGGCGGACCGCCGCGGAATTCTCCTTCTTCCTGGCGATCCCGACCATGGCCGGCGCCACGGTCTACGACCTCTACAAGAATTGGAGCCTGATGACCGTCGACTCCGCGCTGCTGATCGGGGTCGGCTTCGTCACCGCCTTCATCGCGGCGGCGCTGGTGGTCAAGGTGCTGGTGGACTTCGTCGGGCGCTACGGCTTCGCGCCCTTCGCCTGGTACCGCATCGCCATCGGGTCGGGGATGCTGGCGTTCCTCTATCTGTAAAAAGCCGGCCGTAAAAAGCCGGTTTCCCGCGCGCCTCAGCCCTGTTGGGCGACGGCGCGCGAGGAGGCCGCGGCGATGACCAGGGCCAGCGCGGCGACCAGGGCGAAGGAAAAGCCCACCGTGCTGGCCTCCGCCACGAAGCCGAGCAGGGCCGGGCCGGTCAGCACGCCGGCGTAGCCGAGGGTCGCCACCGCGGCGATGGCCTGGCCGGCCTCTCCCTCCGCCTTGGCGCCGGCGGCGCTGAACAGCACCGGCACCACGTTCGACAGGCCGAGCCCGGTCAGCCCGAACCCGGCGACCGCCACCACCGGCCCGCCGCCGGTCAGCGCGACGGCCAGCCCGGCGAAGGCCAGCACGGCGCCGGCGCGGACCAGCACCGGCCCGCCGAAACGCTGGCGCAGCCGGTCGCCGCAGAAGCGGCCCACCGCCATGGCGCCGGAAAAGACGGCGAAGCCCAGCGCCGCGATCGACGCCGCACCCCCCAGATCCTCGCGCAGATAGACGGCGCTCCAGTCCAGGATCGCGCCCTCGCTCATGAAGGCCAGGAAGGTCAGCGCGCCCAGCAGCAGCGTGCCGCGGTCGGGCAGGGCGAGGCCCGTCGGCTCCGCCTGCTGATCGGCACTTCCGGGCAGGAAGCGGCGGTGCAGCGCGAAGAACAGGGCGAGCAGCGCCGCCGCGAGGATGGACGCCTGGACCGGCGGCGGCAGGACTTGCAGCAGCAGACCGCCCACCCCCGCGCCGAACAGGCCGCCCAGGCTCCACATGCCGTGCAGCGACGACATGATCGGCCGCCCGAGATGGCGCTCCACCAAAGCGCCGTGGGCGTTCATCGCCACGTCCATGGTGCCGCCCGCCGCCCCGAACAGGAACAGCACCGCGCACAGCGACAACAGGTCCGGCATCAGCGCCGGCAGCGGCAGGATCAGGGCGAAGGCCACGGCGGTGAGCCGGATCACCGGGGCGCTGCCGACGCGGCCGAGCAGGGGGCCCGTGCCGACCATGGCGGTCAGCGCCCCGGCGGCGAGGCAGAGCAGGGCGACGCCGAGCACGCCGGGGCTGAGGTCCAGGTGATCCTTGATCGCCGGGATCTGGGTGGCCCAGACGCCGAAGACCGACCCGTTGACGAAGAAGGCCACCAGGGAGGCCAGCCGGGCGCCCGGGGCGCGGTCGGCGAATTCCCGTATGGTGAAATCCTGCGTTGCGGTCTGCATGAGTCCCCACGCTCCTTCCGTCGCCCCGATGAAGGGGCCAGATGCGGCAGGACGGCGCGGGAATCAAGGCCGTGCGCCGCAGGGCACCCTTGCGCGGCTCTTTCGTACGGGATGGCAGGCCCGCGAAACGGCGAAAGCCCCGGCGGCGGGCCGGGGCTTTCGTGTCGATGACGCCAGACCGTTGTAGGCCAGACCGTTGTAGGCCAAGCCGTTGGGGATCAGTGCGCGCCGGAATGGTTGCCGGCGTCGCGCGGCATCGTGTTGGAGCGGCCGCCAACGATGAAGCGCGACAGGTAGGTCGGCAGGATCACCTCGCAGCTCGACAGGTTGGTGATGCCCAGCTCCTTGAAGCCCGGCGCGCCGGCGGCGGCGACGTTGTCGGTCCGCAGCATCTCCACCTGATCGCGGGTCAGCGGCGGGGCGACGATCGGCGGCACCTTCTCCAGCAGGCCGCCCAGCGTCTCCGCGATGTTCCAGGGAACCGGGACGAGGAAGCGCTTGCGGCGGATCTCCCGCAGCATGAGCTGCATCAGCTCCTTGAAGCTGTAGACGCGCGGACCGCCCAGCTCGAAAGTCCGGCCGACCGCCGAGTCCAGCGTCGCGGCGGCAGCGATGGCGTCGGCCAGATCGCCGACATAGACCGGCTGAAACTTCGTCGATCCGCCGATCAGCGGCAGCGCCGGGGAGACCTGCGCCATGGCGGCGAACTTGTTGAAGAAGCCGTCCTCCGGTCCGAAGACGATGCTCGGGCGGACGATGGTGGCGCCGGGGAAGGCCTGCGCCACCGCCTGCTCGCCCGCCGCCTTGGACTTGGCGTAGGCCGAGGCCGACTTGGCGTCGGCGCCGATGGCCGAGACATGGACCAGACGGCGCACGCCGCTGGCCTTGGCGATGCGGGCGATGCGCGCCGGGGCGTCGACATGCACGGTCTGGAAATTCCAGGCCCCGCGCTCATAGAGCGTGCCGATCAGGTTGATGACGGTGTCCGCACCCTGGATGGCCCGTGCGACGGACTGGTCGTCCTTCACGTCGGCGGCCATCGGCACGATCTGGCCGACCGAGCCGGCGGTCTTCAGGAAATTGGCCTTGTTCGGATGGCGCGACACCACGCGCACGATGGCGCCGGTCTTGGCGAGGCGGCGAATGAGATGGCGGCCGACGAATCCCGAACCGCCGAACACCGTGACCACTTCAGAGCGATAGGACATCGACCTTCTCCCGTGCCGTTGGGCCCGCAAATTCTTCCCTGCCGGGCCGCCCGCCAGCGGGGCGGGGCGACCGGATCGGGGGTTGCTTATATAGAAACCTCCTAGAAGAGGCTAGGGCCTGACGCGCCGCCCGCGACCCATTTCGCGCCCGGCAGGGCTTTCGGCGCGAAAGTGAAAAAAAGCTGTTGACGGGTCTCCGCCAGCCGGCTACATAAGCGGCCCACACCGAGCCCAGGTGGCGGAATTGGTAGACGCGCAGGTTTCAGGTACCTGTGGCAGAAATGTCGTGGAAGTTCGAGTCTTCTCCTGGGCACCATATCTACCCGGCTGCGCCGCATGCTACGGACCTCCCCCAGCGGGACGGAAAGGTAGCAGAGCGGCGTTCGTCGTTTCTGGGGTCCGTGGCCGGGGGCCGTCCTATTGAGCGGGAAGCCACCCAATGCCCATCGACCTCCATGACGGCGACCTGCCGGACGGTCTCGACCTGAAGTCCTTCGCCCGCGGCGGCGCCGTCGCCATCGACACCGAGACCATGGGGCTGAACCCCCACCGCGACCGGCTGTGCCTGGTCCAGCTTTCCCCCGGCGACGGCACGGTGCATCTGGTCCAGTTCCGCAAGGGCCAGTACGAGGCGCCCAATCTGAAGCGCCTGCTCACCGACCCCGAGGTCATCAAGCTGTTCCACTTCGCCCGCTTCGACGTGGCGGTGATGCAGGCCTATCTGGGCATCGTCTGCCAGCCGGTCTACTGCACCAAGGTCGCGTCCAAGCTGGTCCGCACCTTCACCGACAAGCACGGGCTGAAGGATCTGGTGAAGGACCTGCTGGGGGTGGAACTGTCCAAGCAGCAGCAGTCCTCCGACTGGGGCGCCGCGGAGCTGACGCCGGAGCAGATGAAATACGCCGCCTCCGACGTGCTGCACCTGCACGACCTGAAGGAGAAGCTGGACGTCATGCTGGCGCGCGAAGGGCGGACGCACCTCGCCAAGGCCTGTTTCGACTTCCTGCCGGTCCGCGGGGAACTGGACCTCGGCGGCTGGGAGCAGCCCGATATTCTGGCGCATTGACGGCTGGCGTCCTGAACAGCGAACCGGTGGAATAGGCCGGGCCTTCCGGACGTTGATTTGACCGGACGCGCGCGGGTGGGCATACTGCCCGCGCGGCGGCTGGCCCGTTGTCGCGGATACGCGCGTCGCCAGTCGGAGTACTCATTTCGGCCTCATGGGCCAACCAGAAGAGGCAAGCACCGCCTTGACGAGCCTGACCGTATCCAGCTTGGCATCCAGCCTGACCGATTGCCCGTCCGGCGCCGCTGCCGACTCCGCGGCCGACCGCGACGTCGCGAGCGCCCGGCGCGTCCTGCGGATGGAAGCCGACGCCCTGACCGCGCTGGCGGACGGGCTGGACGGCGCCTTCGTGCGCGCTCTGGACCGGCTGGCCGGAATCGCGGGGCGCGTCGTCGTCTCCGGCATGGGCAAGTCCGGCCATGTGGCGCGCAAGATCGCCGCGACCCTGGCCTCCACCGGCACGCCGGCCTTCTTCGTCCATCCCGGCGAGGCGAGCCACGGCGACCTCGGCATGATCGCCCGGCAGGACGCGGTCATCGCCCTGTCCAACTCCGGCGAGACTCACGAGCTGTCGGACATCGTCGCCTACACCCGCCGCTTCGACATCCCGCTGGTCGGCATCACCCGGCGCGCCGGCTCCTCCCTGGCCGAGCAGTCGGACGTGGCGCTGGTGCTGCCGCCGGCCCCGGAGGCCTGCCCGCTGGGTCTGGCCCCGACCACGTCGAGCACGATGATGCTGGCGCTGGGCGACGCCCTGGCGGTGGCGCTGCTGGAGCGGCGCGGCTTCACGGCGGCGGATTTCAAGCAGTTCCACCCCGGCGGCCAGCTCGGCCGCGCGCTGCTGAAGGTGACCGACGTGATGCACAAGGGCGAGGATATGCCCCTGTGCGCCTTGGATACGCCGCTTTCCACCGTCATATTCGAGATGACGGCCAAGCGGCTGGGCTGCGTCGGCGTGGTGGATGCCACGGGCGCGCTGGCCGGGGTCATCACGGACGGCGACCTCCGCCGCCATCTGACCCCGGAGCTGTGGGCCGAGCGCGCCGACAGCATCATGTCGCCGCGGCCCAAGACGATCCGCCCCAAGGCGCTGGTCGAGGAGGCGCTGCGGGAAATGAACGCGAAGCAGATCACCAGCCTGTTCGTGGTGGAGGCGGACCGGCCGCTCGGTGTTGTGCACATTCACGATTGCCTGCGCGCCGGGGCGGCGTGACGGGCAGCCGGAGGACGGTTGACGCCATGGACAGCGACCTGAAGGATCGGACGGTGAACACGAAGGAGCGGCGCGCCGATGCGCCTTCCCTCGCGGCGCAGCTCATGGGCATGCCGGGGGCGGTGCCGGACGGCGAGGCGGCCAAGCGCATCCACCGGCGCCGGGAAATCCGCCCGGTCAGCCGGGTCTACAGCCGCTTCGTCACCGGAATGAAGTTCGCGCTTCCGGCGCTGGCTCTGGCGGTGATGGCGCTGATCGCCGTGTGGCCGTCGCTGACCGAACTGCCGACCCTGCGCATTTCCGCCGACAAGGGCCAGCTTGAGATGATCAAGCCGCGCTATGTCGCGGTGGACGAGGACAACCAGCCCTTCTCGCTGGTGGCGGCCAAGGCCGACCGCATCGCCGACCAGCCGGACATCGTCCTGCTGGACCAGCCGGAGGCGGAGATGACCCAGACCGACGGCACCTGGGTGACCATGCGGTCGGACAAGGGCTGGTACAATCAGGTCACCGGCATCCTGAAGATGCGGGGCCATGTCCGCGTCATGCGCGACGACGGCAACGAATTCACCACCGAGGAAGCGGACTCCGACATCCGCAAGGGCACCGCCTGGGGCGATGTCCATGTCGTGGGCCAGGGGCCGCAGGGCGTGATCAACGCCGAAGGCTTCCGCCTGTCCGACCGTGGCAAGACGATGGTGTTCCTGAACCAGTCCAAGGCCGACGTCCAGGCCGCCGAAAGCCCGGGAGGAAAGACGCGTTGAGTGCAGCCACCCTTGCGGCCCCGCTGATGGCCGCGTTCCTCCTGCTGTCGGGGGCCGCCATCCCGGCGGCGGCCCAGGGGCTGCCCGGCCTCGGCGGCGGCCCGAACCCGGTCGAGGTCAACGCCGATCAGGCCATCGAATGGCATCAGGACGTGCGCGCCTATGTGGCGCGCGGCAACGCCTCGGCCAAGCGCAGCGACAGCACCGTCTACGCCGACGTGCTGACCGCCTACTACCGCGAGGTGCCCGGCAAGGGGAATGAGGTGTTCCAGCTTCTCGCCGAAGGCAACGTGCGCATCGTCAGCCCGACCCAGGAGGTCTTCGGCGAGCGGGGCGTCTACGACGTGGACAAGCAGGTGGCGGTGGTCACCGGGCGCAACCTGAAGCTGGTCACCCGCACCGACATCGTGACGGCGCGCGACACGCTGGAATATTACGAAGCCAGGAACATGACGGTGGCCCGCGGCGACGCCGTGGCCGTCCGCATCGCCAACGGCGACCGGCTGCGCGCCGACATCCTGATCGGCCAGCTCAAGAAGATGCCGGACGGTTCGACCCAGATGGAGCGCATCGACGGCGCCGGCAGCGTGGTGGTGACCACCGCGACCGACGTGGCGCTGTCGGACAAGCTGGTCTATTCGGTGGCCGACGAGACGGCGGTGCTGCTGGGCAACGTCAAGATCACCCGCAACGACAACCAGCTCAATGGCGACGCCGCCGAGATGAACATGAAGACCAAGGTCAACCGGGTGATCGCCGGCCCCGCCACCGGCGGGCGCGTGATGGGCCTTCTGATTCCCGGCCAGGAGCCGGGCGCGCCGGGTGGCCGGACCACCGCGCAGACGGGCGCCAAGCCCGCCGCGCAGACGGGCGGCACGCCCGCCGCGAAGCCCTGACGGACCCGGCAGCGAATCAATGGCCATGGACATCGAAGACCGGAACCTCGGCGGTCCGACCCTTTCCGCCCCGAACGCGTCGGGTCACCCGGCGGACCACCCCGCCACCGACGTGCGTCCGACCGAAGGGCTGGTGGCCCTGCATCTGGGCAAGGCCTACAAGAAGCGCCCGGTCGTCCGCGACGTGACCGTGACGGTCCAGCGCGGCGAGGCGGTCGGCCTCCTCGGCCCCAACGGGGCGGGCAAGACGACCTGCTTCTACATGATCACCGGGCTGATCGCCGCCGACTCCGGCACCATCCTGCTCGACGGGCAGGACATCACGGCGCTGCCCATGTATCGCCGGGCGCGGCTGGGCATCGGCTACCTGCCGCAGGAGGCGTCGATCTTCCGCGGCATGTCGGTGGAGAACAACATCCGCTCCGTGCTGGAGGTGGTGGAGCCCAACCGCGACACCCGCGAGCAGATGCTGGACGAGCTGCTGGCCGAGTTCTCGATCACCCACCTGCGCCGCGCCCCGGCGCTGGCGCTGTCCGGCGGCGAGCGGCGGCGCGTCGAGATCGCCCGCGCGCTGGCCTCCCAGCCGCATTTCATCCTGCTCGACGAGCCGCTGGCCGGCATCGACCCGATCGCGGTGAACGACATCCGCGAGCTGGTCAGCCACCTGCGCGACCGCGGCATCGGCGTGCTCATCACCGACCACAACGTGCGTGAAACGCTCGATCTCGTCGATCGGGCATACATCTTGCACGATGGTGTGGTACTAATGGAGGGAGAGCCGGCCGAGATCGTGGCGCACGAGGACGTGCGCCGGGTCTACCTCGGGGACCGGTTCAGCCTCTAGTGCGGTTTCCCTGCCCATGGCGCTCAGCCAACGCCTTGATCTTCGTCAGACCCAGTCCCTGGTGATGACTCCGCAGCTGCAGCAGGCCATCAAGCTGCTGCAGCTGTCGAACATCGAACTGTCGGACTTCGTGGACCGCGAGATCGAGCAGAATCCCCTGCTGGAGCGCGATGGTGGCCCCGGCGAGGGCGGCGGCGAGCCCGGGGGAGACGGTGCCGGTGACGGCGGGGGCGAGCCCGGAGCGGTGGACCTCGCCGCGCCGGAGGAGCGCCAGCCGCCGATGACCGACGGGCGCACCCGCGACACGGTGGAGATGACGTCGTCGGAGACGATGGGGTCGGCCTCCGACGCGCCGCTCGACACCGATTTCGAGAATGTCTATTCCGACGACCGTTTCTCCGACGGGACGGACGGCTCCAGCGACGTCTACGGCTCCTGGCAGGAGCGCGGCGGCCGCGGTGGCTTCGAGGACGACGAGTCCAACCTGGAAGCCACGCTGACCGGCCAGAAGAGCCTGCGCGACCATCTGACCGAGCAGCTGAAGATCGACCTGCCGGACCTCGGCGACCAGCTCATCGGTCTGGCGCTGATCGACATGCTGGACGAGGCCGGCTGGATCACCGGGCTGGAGGTGGAGAGCCTCGCGGGGCAGCTCGGCTGCGCGCCGGAACGGGTGGAGCGGGTGCTCGCCGCCTGCCAGCGCTTCGACCCGCCGGGCATCTTCGCGCGGTCGCTGAAGGAATGCCTGGCGATCCAACTGCGCGAGAAGAACCGCTTCGACCCGGCGATGGAGGCCCTGCTCGACCATCTGGAGCTGCTGGCGGCGCGCAACCTGCCGGCGCTGATGAAGGTCTGCGGCGTGGACGCCGAGGACGTCGCCGACATGGTGGCGGAGATCCGCAAGCTGAACCCCAAGCCGGCGCTCAGCTTCGACCACACGCCCGCCCAGCTCGTCACCCCCGACATCCTGATGCGCGCCAACCCCGGCGGCGGCTGGCTGATCGACCTGAACCCGGACACTTTGCCGCGGGTGCTGGTCAACCACCGCTATTTCGCGCGCATTTCCGGCACCGCCCGCAACAAGGCGGACAAGGAATACATCACCGAGCGTTTCCAGTCGGCCAACTGGCTGGTCAAGTCGCTGCACCAGCGCGCCACCACGATTTTGAAGGTGGCCAGCGAGATCATCCGGCAGCAGGACGCCTTTTTCATCCACGGCGTCTCGCATCTGAAGCCGCTGATCCTGCGCGACATCGCCGAGGCGATCGGCATGCACGAGAGCACGGTCAGCCGCGTCACAACCAACAAGTTCATGGCGACGCCACGCGGCGTGTTCGAGTTGAAATATTTCTTCACCTCCGCCATCCAGGGGGCTGACGGGCAGGCGGCCCACTCGGCGGAGGCCGTGCGCTACCGCATCAAGGCGATGATCGACGCCGAGAAGCCGGACGACGTGCTGTCGGACGATAAAATCGTCGAAATCCTTCGTGGTGAAGGGATCGACATTGCGCGCCGGACGGTCGCGAAGTATCGTGAAGCGATGCGCATTCCGTCATCGGTGCAGCGACGCCGTGCCAAGATGTCACGCATGTAACCGGGCCGGGAGGGGGTCGTCCTTGATTGACAGCCCATACCGCCGTCACTATGGTCCCCGTCCGCACGTGGCGGCCTTCCGTCGTCCTATGTCTATCGCGGACCAGATTGGAAACATCCCAAAATGCAACTGACCGTCAAAGGCAAGCAGCTTGACGTTGGCGACGCTCTGCGCACCCACGTCGCGGACAGCCTGAACACCATCGTCGGCAAGTATTTCAACAAGCCGATCGAGGCCAACGTCGTCCTGACGCGCGAAGCGCATCTGTTCAAGGCCGACATCCAGGTGCACGTCGGTCGTGGGATCGTCCTTCAGAGCGCGTCCGACGCCACCGAGCCGTATCCCGCCTTCGACACCGCGTGCGAGAAGCTGGCCAAGCGCCTGCGCCGCTACAAGCGCCGCCTGCGCGACCACCACAGCGTCGAAGCCCCCGCGCAGGAAGCCTTCCCGGCCCGCTACCAGATCCTGGAAGCGGAGAAGGACGAGGCCCATGTGGAGAGCGAAGAGGCCGCTGCCGAAGAGGCGCAGCCCATCGTGATCGCCGAGATGGAAACCAACATCGCGACCCTGGCGGTCAGCGAGGCGGTGATGCGCATGGAACTCGCCGATGCTCCGGCCCTTATGTTCCGCAACGGCGCCCATGGCCGCCTGAACCTGGTCTACCGCCGCGCCGATGGCAACATCGGTTGGGTCGACCCGGCGGAGAAGGCCGGCGCCTGAGTCCGGTCTCTGTTCCAACCACACCCAAAGCGTCATGCTCGATCTCATCACGCCGCACGCCATTCTTCCGAACCTGAAGGCCGGCAGCAAAAAGCAGGCCCTGCAGGACTTGGCGCGCAAGGCGTCCGAGCTGACCGGCCAGCACGAACGGGCGATCTTCGACGTCCTTCTGGAGCGCGAGCGGTTGGGCACCACCGGCGTGGGGCATGGCATCGCCATCCCGCACGGCAAGCTGCCCAACCTCGACCGTGTCCACGGCGTCTTCGCCCGGCTGGAGCGGCCCATCGACTTCGATGCGATCGATGAGCAACCGGTCGATCTGATTTTCCTGCTGTTGGCTCCGGATCATGCCGGCGCCGACCATCTGAAGGCGCTGGCCCGTGTGTCGCGCCTGCTGCGTGACCAGTCCATGTGCGAGAAGCTGCGCGGTTCGGACTCGGCGGACGCGATCTACGCGTTGCTGACCCAGCACGAAGCCAGCCACGCGGCGTAAGGCGCGTTTCCTTGCGAACATGAAAACGGGCGAACATGAAAACGGGAGAGCCGGCGGCTCTCCCGTTTTCGTTTTCCGGCACCCTGTGCCGCCGTCATTCCAGGCCGGGGCGGCAGGACGTACGCATGTACGTCCGTACGCATCGCCGATCCCCTGTACGTTCAGGCCCGCTCCGCCCAGCCCATGTAGTTCACGTCGAGATCGCGTGGGTTCAGCCGGAACTCGTCGGACAGCGGGTTGTAGGTGATGCCGGTCAGGTCGCGGATCGCCATCCCCTCGGCGCGCACGGCGGCGGCCAACTCGCCTGGGCGCAGGAACTGGCGCCAGTTGTGGGTGCCGCGGGGCAGCCAGCGCAAGATGTACTCCGCCCCGACGATGGCCAGCGCGAAGGACTTCGGCGTGCGGTTCAGCGTCGCCAGGAACAGCGCGCCGCCCGGCGCGGTCAGCGCCGCGCAGGACTTCACGAACAGCGGCACGTCGGCGACATGCTCGATCACCTCCATCGCCAGCACGGCGTCGAAGCGCTCGCCGCTGGCGGCCAGGGCCTCGGCGGTGGTGGCGCGGTAATCGACGGGGGTGCCGGTTTCCGCGGCGTGGGCGGCGGCGGTGCGGACGTTGCGCTCGGCCGCGTCAACGCCGACCACGGTGGCGCCCATGCGGGCGACGGGCTCCGAGAGCAGGCCGCCGCCGCAGCCGATGTCGACGATGCGCAGGCCCTTCAGCGGCTCGGCCGCCAGCGGGTCGCGGCCGAAGCGGCGGCACAGCGTGTCGCGGATGTAGGCCAGCCGCAGCGGGTTCAGCCGGTGCAGGGGCCGGAACTTGCCGGTGGGGTCCCACCATTCCGCGGCGATGGCCGAAAAGCGGGCGATGTCCTGGGGGTCGACAGTGCCTGCGGTGCCTGCGGTTCCGGCGGTCGCGGTCATGAAAGAAATCCCGTATGCTTGGATTGCGAGAACAATTGCGGGGCGAACTTGCCTCGCTGTGAGCGACAGAGTATGGATACGCCGCCCCGCGCCGGCAACGGTAGAGCGGGGGCGCGGACTGCCGGCTTTTTTGCCGGCCCAGACATGGTGTGAGGTATGGCGCGGATCGTCCTCAAGTTCGGCGGCACGTCGGTCGGCGACATCGACCGCATCAAGAACGTGGCCCGAAAGGTCGAGCAGGAAGTCAAGGCGGGGCATCAGGTCGCCGTCGTCGTGTCGGCGATGTCCGGCGTGACCAACCAGCTCGTGAAATACTGCAACGACATCGACAAGCTGCACGACGCGCGCGAGTACGACGCCATCGTCGCTTCGGGCGAGCAGGTGACCTCCGGTCTCCTCGCCATCGCGCTGCAGTCGCTCGGCATCCAGGCGCGGTCCTGGCTCGGCTGGCAGATTCCGATCTACAGCGACGAGACGCACGGCAAGGCGCGCATCGTGTCCATCGACACGGCGGAGCTGGACAAGCGGATGAACACCGGCGAGGTCGCCGTGGTCGCCGGCTTCCAGGGCGTGACCGAAACCGGCCGCATCACCACGCTGGGCCGCGGCGGCTCCGACACCTCGGCGGTTGCCCTCGCGGCGGCGCTGAAGGCCGACCGCTGCGACATCTACACCGATGTGGACGGCGTCTACACCACCGACCCGCGCATCGTCACCAAGGCGCGCAAGCTCTCCAAGATCACCTACGAGGAGATGCTGGAGCTGGCGTCGCAGGGGGCGAAGGTCCTGCAGACCCGCTCGGTCGAGATGGCAATGAACCACCGCGTGCGCGTGCAGGTTCTGTCGAGCTTCGAGGAGGCCGCCGGCAGCGCGCTTCCCGGTACCCTTGTTGTTGACGAGGACGAGATCGTGGAAAAGGAAGTTGTGAGCGGCATCGCCTACAGCCGCGACGAGGCGAAGATCACCCTCATCGGCGTCGCCGACCGTCCGGGCGTGGCGGCCAGCATCTTCGGTCCGCTGACCGACGCCGCCGTCAATGTCGACATGATCGTCCAGAACGTGTCGGAAGACGGCAAGTCCACCGACATGACCTTCACGGTCGGCAAGGCTGACATCGCCCGCGCCGTCAAGGTGCTGGAGGACGCCCAGGCCGAGCTGAACTACAAGCGCATCGTCTCCGACGCCAACGTGGTGAAGGTGTCGGTGATCGGCGTCGGCATGCGCAGCCACGCCGGCGTCGCCCAGCGCATGTTCAAGGCGCTGGCCGACAAGGGCATCAACATCCAGGTCATCTCCACCTCCGAGATCAAGATCTCCGTCCTGATCGCCGAGGAGTATGCGGAGCTGGCGCTGCGCGCGCTGCACACCGCCTACGGGCTGGACGCGGCCTGAGCCGGGTGAAGGGGGAGGGGCGGCGATGACCGACGCCAGGTCCGACGCGGTCGCAGGCGCCCGACTCGACCGGCTGTGGGAGCGTGGCTGCGCCTTCCTCGGCACGCGCACCGCCATCATGGGCGGTGCGATGAGCTGGGTGTCGGAGCGCCACCTCGTCTCCGCCATCTCCAACGCCGGGGGGTTCGGCGTGCTGGCCTGCGGCTCGATGCCGCCGGACCTGCTGGCGGCGGAGATCGCCGCCACGCGGGCGCTGACCGCGAAGCCCTTCGGCGTCAACCTCATCAACATGCACCCGGACCTCGACCGTCTGATCGACGTCTGCCGGGAGCTGGCGGTGAGCCATGTGGTGATCGCCGGGGGCTTCCCCAGCGGCGCCACCATCAAGCGGATCAAGGACGGCGGCGCCCGCGCCATGGCCTTTGCCCCGACGCTGGTCAGCGGCCGGCGGATGGTCAAGATCGGCATCGACGCCCTGGTGATCGAGGGCACGGAGGCCGGCGGCCACATCGGCCCCGTCTCCACCACCGTCCTGGCGCAGGAGATCCTGCCCGACCTGCGCGAGGTCCCGGTCTTCGTGGCCGGCGGCATCGGGCGCGGCGAGGCCATCCTGTCCTATCTGGAGCAGGGGGCGGCGGGCGTGCAGATCGGCACCCGTTTCGTCTGCGCCACCGAATCCATCGCGCACCAGCGCTTCAAGCAGGTCTTCATCAAGGCCTCGGCGCGCGACGCCCAGGCGTCGGTGCAGATCGACCCGCGCTTCCCGGTGATCCCGGTGCGGGCGCTGGCCAACGCCGGGTCCAAGCGGTTCATGGAGCTTCAGCGCGAGGTCATCGCGCGCGTCGACCGCGGCGAGACGACGCGCGACGCGGGCATCCTGGAGATCGAGCATTTCTGGGCCGGCGCGCTGCGCCGGGCGGTGATCGACGGCGACGTGGAAAGCGGTTCGCTGATGGCCGGGCAGAGCGTCGGGCTGGTCACGCGCGAGCAGCCGGTGGCCGAGATCATCGGCGACCTGATCGTCCAGGCCGAAGCGGCGCTGGCCGCCCGCTGCGCGCGCATCGACGCCGAGGAGCCGCCGGTCATCGGTCAATCGGCCGCCGGTCAATCGGCCATCCTGGGGGCGGCATGAGATGAACGGCGTCGTGGGCGACATCCCCGCCGGTTCGCCGGGCTTCGACGGCGCCGCCTCGCGCCGCCTGCTGGCGCGGCTGCGCGACGTCATGGCGGGCTCCGGCTCCGGCCAGGAGCGGCTGGACAAGATCGTCACCCTGATCGGCATGGAGATGGGGGCGGACGTCTGCTCCTGCTACGTCATGCGGGCGGGCGAGGTGCTGGAGCTGTTTTCCACGCTCGGTCTGAACCAGGACGCCGTGCACAACACCCGCCTGCGCGTGGGCGAGGGCATCGTCGGCGACATCGCCGGCCACGCGCGGCCCATCGCGCTGGACAACGCGCCGTCGCACCCCAGCTTCGCCTACCGCCCGGAAACCGGGGAGGACCCCTTCCTGTCGCTGGCCGGCGTGCCGATCCTGCGCGGCGGCAAGGTCCGCGGCGTCCTGGTCATCCAGCACAAGGACCGCCGCCGCTACACCGAGGTCGAGGTCGAGACGCTCCAGACCATCGCCATGGTGGTGGCCGAGCTGGTCGCCCAGGGCGAGCTGGTCAACCCGCAGGAGGTCGCCTCCACCGGCGATCCGGCGCTGCTGCCGGCCCGCCTGTCGGGCACCTCGCTGGCCAGCGGCCTGGCGATGGGGCTGGCGGTGATCCACCGCCCGCAGCTGACCATCCGGCAGATGGTGTCCGAGGACGCGGAGAGCGAACTGGCGCGGCTGAACGCGGCCATCGCCACCATGCACAGCGCCATCGACGACCTGCTGAACGCGGCGGCGCTGGCGGGCTTGAGCGAGCCCAAGGACATCCTGGAAACCTACCGCATGTTTGCGGAGGACCGCGGGTGGCTGTCGCGCATCCGCGAGGCGATCCGCATGGGTCTGACGGCGGAAGGGGCGGTGCAGCAGGTGCAGAACGACACCCGCGCCCGCATGAGCCACCTGACCGACCCCTACATCCGCGAACGGCTGCTCGATCTGGAGGACCTGACCAACCGGCTGCTCCAGCACCTTGCCGGGCGCAAGTCGGAGGCCGACGGCGGCACGCTGCCGGAGGACATCGTCCTGGTCGCGCGCTCCATGGGACCGGCGGAGCTTCTCGACTACGACCAGCGCCGCCTGCGCGGGGTGATCCTGGAGGAGGGCTCGCCGTCCAGCCACGTCTGCATCGTGGCCCGCGCGTTGAACATCCCGGTGGTGCAGGCGCCCGACGCGCTGAACCGGATCGAGCCGCTGGACCCGGTGATCGTCGACGGCGACCACGGGCAGGCCTTCGTCCGCCCGGCCGAGGACATCCAGATGGCCTTCGCGGAGGCCGTCGCCCTGCGCGCCCGCAAGGAGCAGATGTACGAGGCGATCCGCGCGCAACCCTCGGTGACGCGGGACGGCGTGCCGATCTCCATCCAGCTCAACTGCGGCCTGCTGATCGACCTGCCGCACCTGAAGGCCAGCGGGGCGGAGGGCATCGGCCTCTACCGCACCGAGATCCCCTTCATGGTGCGCTCGACCTACCCGGACGTCCACGCGCAGACCGACCTCTATTCGCGCATCCTCGACCAGACCGACGACAAGCCGGTGGTCTTCCGCACGCTCGACGTCGGCGGCGACAAGATGCTGCCCTACATCGCGGCCAGCGAGGGGGAGGAGAATCCGGCGCTCGGCTGGCGGGCCATCCGCATCGGGCTGGACCATCCGTCGCTGCTGCGTCAGCAGCTGCGCGCCCTGCTGCGGGCGTCCGCCGGGCGTCCGCTGTCGGTGATGTTCCCGATGATCGCCGAGGTGGCGGAGTTCGACGCCGCCCGCCGCCTGCTCGATCTGGAGATCAACCGGCTGAAGGGTCAGGGCGGCGAGCCGCCCAGCCGCGTGCGCGTCGGCACGATGATCGAGGTGCCGGCGCTGCTCTGGCAGTTGCCCGCCCTGCTGCCGCGGGTGGACTTCCTGTCGGTCGGCTCCAACGACCTGACCCAGTACATCTTCGCCAGTGACCGCGGCAACCCGCGCACCTCCGGCCGCTACGACCCGCTGTCGCCGGCCATGATGAGCCTGCTGCGGCGGCTGGTCGAGGCCTGCGGCGACGCCGGTGTTCCGGTCAGCATCTGCGGTGAGATGGCCGGCCGGCCGCTGGACGCCATGGCGCTGATCGGCATCGGCTTCCGCACCCTGTCGATGTCGCCGCCCTCGGTCGGGCCGGTGAAGACGATGCTGCGCTCACTCGACGTGGCGGTGCTGCGCCAGTACATGAACGGGCTCTATCTGCGCGGCGACCACAGCCTGCGCGACAAGCTGCGCAGCTTCGCCAAGGACCACGGCGTCATCATCTGAGGCCACGCCCAAGGCCGCTTCGTCCACCCTGGAGCCATATCCCACTCTGGCGCTCGCCGCGGCGGCGTTTTGTTACAGCGGTTTGGACGAAGGGCGTATACAAGATGGCAGGATCACGGTCGTTCCCGGTTGCGCCGATCCCGCGGCTGGCGTACCCATGCCGGGGCTGCGACCATAAGTCATCCGAGGCGACGGTACGGTTGAGATGATGGGCAAGCGCAAGGTTTTCGGCTCCTACGACCCCACGCAGGACGGCCCGGCGCAGACCGGCCCTAGCGTGTCCGACACCCTGCGCGAGACGCGCGAGAGCCTCGGCTACGACCTGCGCGAGGTCGCGACGATGCTGCGCATCCGCTACCCCTACCTGCAGGCCATCGAGGCGGGCCGGTTCGAGGATCTGCCGGGCACCACCTACGCCGCCGGTTTCCTGCGCTCCTACGCGGAATGCCTGGGGCTCGACCCGGACACCATCCTCACCCGCTACAAGGACGAGGCGGCGGGCCGCACGCGCAGCCAGCAGCTTTATTTCCCGACCCCGGTGCCGGAAGGCCGCATCCCCGGCGGCACGGTCCTGCTCGGCACGATGGTGCTGGCCGGCATCGTCTATGGCGGCTGGTACTATCTGTCGGCGACCGACCGGTCGATGGTCGATCTGGTTCCAACCCTGCCCGACCGGCTGGTCTCGCTGCTCGACACGCTGCCCTTCAACGCCAGCCAGAATGGGGGTGGCCAGAACGGTGGCGGCCAGAACGTCGGGGCGCCGGTCCCCGTCGGCTCGCCCACCGCCCCGGCGTCCGTCCCGACCGTGATGGCGGAGGCTCCGCCCGCTCCGGCGGCTTCCCCAGCGGCTTCTCCGGTGGCCGCCCCGCCCGCGGCCGGTGGTGGGTCCACGGCGGCTCCCGCTCCGGTGACACCGGCTCCCGCCGCTCCGGCCTCCACCGGCCAAGCCCCCACCGTCCAGGCCCCTGCGACCGCGGCTCCGGCGAAGCCCACTCCGGCTCCCGCGGCGGTGGTTGCCCAGCCGGCGCCGGCCGTTCCCGCCAAGCCGAACGCTCCCGCGGCGGTTCCGGCTCCCGCTCCATCGGCCATGGTGAACGTCCCGCCGCCCCCGGCCGAGGACGACGAGTCCGAGGGGGCCACGCAGGAACCGACCCCGCTCACGCCCGCCGCCCCGGCCATCGCCAGCCTGCCGCCCACGGCTCCGACGGCGCCGCCGCCCGCCGTGGACGGGGCGCTGCCGTCGAAGGTCTATGGCACGCAGAACGCGGCCTCGCGCATCCAGCTCCGCGCCACACAGGACAGCTGGATCCAAGTGCGCGACAACAGCGGCGAGATCATCTTCACCCGCGTGCTGAAGCCGGGCGACGTCTACCGCGTGCCCGACCGCTCCGGCATCCGCGTCCGCACCGGCAACGCCGGCGGGCTCATCGTCGTCACCGACGGGGTGGACGGCGCGCCGATGGGCGCGGTCGGGCAGGTGCTGCGCGACGTGTCGCTGGACCAGCACGCCCCGACCCTGCGCGGCGCCGCCCCCGTCCATTGAGGACGGGCCGCCAAAGACAAGCCGGTGACGGCTTTTTCCCTTGAATCCGGCGCGGCGGACCGCACTTCAGGCGTAACGCCGGCTGCGCTATAAGACCGCGCCGGACCCGATTCATGCCCCGAGGCCACAGCCCATGAGCAGCGTGCGCGCCTACCGCCAGATCCTTCGCCGCAAGTCCCGCCAGATCCGGGTGGGCAATGTGCTCGTCGGCGGCGATGCGCCGATCTCGGTGCAGACGATGACCAACACGCCGACCGCCGACGTGGCGGCGACGGTGGCGCAGATCCAGGCGGCGGAACGGGTGGGCGCCGACATCGTGCGCGTCTCCTGCCCCGACCAGGAATCGGCGCTGGCCCTGAAGCAGATCGTGCCGCAGGTCTCGGTGCCGATCGTCGCGGACATCCATTTCCACTACAAGCGCGCCATCGAGGCGGCGCAGAGCGGGGCGGCCTGCCTGCGCATCAACCCCGGCAACATCGGCTCGGCGGAGCGGGTGCGCGAGGTGGTGAAGGCGGCCAAGGATTACGGCTGCTCCATGCGCATCGGCGTCAACGCCGGCTCTCTGGAGCAGGACCTGCTGGAGAAGTACGGCGAGCCCTGCCCGGAGGCGCTGGTCGAGAGCGCCCTGAATCACGCCAAGATCCTGGAGGACCACGACTTCACCGAGTTCAAGATTTCGGTGAAGGCGTCCGACGTGTTCCTGGCCGTCGCCGCCTACCAGGGGCTGGCCGAGGCCTGCGACTATCCGCTGCACATCGGCATCACCGAGGCCGGCGGCCTGCGCGCCGGGACGGTGAAGTCGTCCATCGGGCTCGGCATGCTGCTGTGGTCGGGCATCGGCGACACCATCCGCGTGTCCCTGTCGGCCGAGCCGGCGGAGGAGGTCCAGGTCGGCTACGAGATGCTGAAGTCGCTGGGCCTGCGGCGGCGCGGTGTCACGGTCATCTCCTGCCCGAGCTGCGCGCGGCAGAACTTCAACGTCATCAAGACGGTGGAGACGCTGGAGGCGCGGCTGGCCCACATCACCACGCCGCTGACCCTGTCGGTCATCGGCTGCGTGGTCAACGGCCCCGGCGAGGCGCGCGAGACCGACATCGGGCTGACCGGCGGCGGCAACAACACCCATCAGGTCTATCTGTCCGGCGTCACCGACCACCGGCTGAAGGACCAGAACATCGTCGATCACCTCGTCGGGCTGGTCGAGAAGAAGGCCGCCGAGATCGAGGCGGCCAAGGCCGCCGAAAAGGCAGCGGAAAACGCCGCCGAATGACGGAACCGGCGCGGGCGGCAATTGAGTTAAGGACGCTCCGCGCCATCCGTGCTTAAATCCGCGGCAATCCCGTCATCCTTGTCGGCCGTGCCGCGGCCTGGGCCAGAGTCAGAGTGACCGCTTCCTACTTCGTCATCGGCGCCAGCCATCGGTCCTGCTCCGGCGCGATCCGCGACCGTCTGACGACGGAGGAGGCGGAGGTGCCGGCGATGCTGGAGCGGCTGAGCGCCGCCGGCATCACCCAGGCGATGTGGCTCAGCACCTGCGACCGGGTCGAGGTCCAGGCGGTGCACGAGCGCCCGAACGAGGCCGCTCTCACCATCGCCGGGATCATGGCGGAACGGGTGGGGCTGAGCGAGCCCGACCTCGCCGGGCAGCTCTACACCCTGACCGGGCCGGCGGCGGTGCGCCACGTCTTCGCCGTCGCCTGCTCGCTCGACAGCCAGATCGTCGGCGAACCGCACATCCTGGGGCAGGTCAAGGCCGCCCACCGCCACGCCGCCGCCGCCGGCCTGTCCGGGCCGGAGCTGGAGGGGCTTCTCCAGGCCGCCTACGGCGCCGCCAAGCGGGTGCGCCGCGAGACGCCGATCGCCGAGGGCGCCACCTCGCTGGTCGCCGCGGCGGTCCAGGTGGCGCGCGACCTGCACGGCGACCTGAGGCGCTGCACCGGCCTGCTGATGGGGCTGGGCGACATGGGCGCCCTGGTGCTGGAGGGGCTGCGCGAGGCGGGACTGGGCCGGCTGATCGTCGCCGCCCCGGTGGACCGCCGGGCCGAAGCGGCGGCGCGGCGCATGGACAGCCACTTCGCGCCCTGGGCCGATCTCGATTCGGCGCTGACCAGCGCGGATATCGTGGTGACCGCGGCGGGCCTGGGGCGCTATATCCTCTCCGCACAGCAGTTGGGGGCGGCGTTGAAGCGCCGCCGCCGGCGCCCGGTGTTCGTGGTGGACGCGGCGATCCCCGCCGACGTCGATCCGGACGTTGCCGGGCTGGACGAGGCCTTCGTCTACGACCTCGCCGATCTGGAGCGCGTGGCGCTGCAGGGGCGGGTGGGGCGGGAGGCGGCGACCCAGGCGGCCTGGACCATCGTGGACGACGCCTTGGCGGCCTTCGCCCGCCACCGGGCCGAGCGCGCCGCGGTGCCCGCCGTGGCGGCGCTGCGGACGCATTTCGAGACGGAGCGGCGGCGCCTGCTGGACGAGCAGCGGGGGCTGGACGCGGCGTCGGCGACGCGGCTGCTGGTCAACCGGCTGCTGCACGGCCCGTCGGAGGCGCTGCGCGCCATGGCGGCGGACCCGGACGGCGCCGGGCTGGCGGAGCGGGCGGCGGCGGAACGGCTGCTGTTCCGGCTGTTCCGGCTGGACGAGCCTGCCGGAGCCGGTATGGGCGCCGGGAGCGATTTGGATAAGGACGAGCGACGTGAGCCTGGACGAGAAGTTCAATAGGGTCGTGGCCCGCCATGACGAGCTGCGGGACGCGATGGCGGCGGGGACGGTGGACCCGGCGGACTTCGCCCGGCTGTCGAAGGAATACGCCGACCTGACCCCGGTGGCCGAGGCCATCGCCGAGTTGAAGAAGGCGAAGGCGGAGGCCGCCGACCTCGCCGGCATGATCGCCGACCCGGCGGGCGACGCCGACATGAAGGCGCTGGCCGAGGAGGAGTTCGGCGATCTCACCCGCCGCATCCCCGCCCTGGAGCGCCGGGTGCAGATTTCCCTGCTGCCCAAGGACGAGGCGGACGAGAAGAACGCCATCCTGGAGGTGCGCGCCGGCACCGGCGGCGACGAGGCGGCGCTGTTCGCCGCGGAGCTGTTCGAGATGTACCGCCGCTACGCCGGGCTCCAGGGCTGGCGGTTCGAGACGATGGAGGTCAGCGAGACCGGCATCGGCGGCTACAAGGAGGCCATCGCCAACATTACCGGCCGCAACGTCTTCGCCCGGCTGAAGTTCGAATCGGGCGTCCACCGCGTGCAGCGCGTTCCGGCGACCGAGACGCAGGGGCGCATCCACACCTCCGCCGCGACCGTCGCGGTGCTGCCCGAGGCGGAGGAGGTGGACATCCACATCGATGAGAAGGACCTGCGCATCGACGTGTTCCGCTCCAGCGGCCCCGGCGGCCAGTCGGTGAACACGACGGACAGCGCGGTGCGCATCACCCACCTGCCGACCGGCCTCGTGGTCAGCCAGCAGGACGAGAAGAGCCAGCACAAGAACAAGGCCAAGGCCCTGAAGGTGCTGCGCGCCCGCCTCTACGAGCGGGAGCGCGCCGAGAAGGACAAGGCCCGCGCCGCCGACCGCAAGAGCCAGGTGGGCTCCGGCGACCGGTCGGAGCGCATCCGCACCTACAACTTCCCGCAAGGGCGGGTGACCGACCACCGCATCAACCTGACGCTCTACAAGATCGAGAAGGTGATGGCCGGCGAGGCGCTGGACGAACTGATCGACGCGCTGACGGCCGAGGACGAGGCGGCGCGGCTGTCGGAATTGCAATAGGGCGGTTTGGTCAATCTTCCTCCGGGCGTTTCTGCCCGCCGATGGCGGCGAGGATCATCGCCGCCACGCCCTCCGGGTTGTTCAGCACGTCGTTGTTCCAGAAGCGCAGGATTCGCCAGCCGTGATGCCGCAGATGCTCGTCCCGCGTGGAGTCGTAGGCGGAGTCGGCGTGCTGGCTGCCGTCGACTTCGACAACCAGCTTTGCCTGGATGCAGGCGAAATCAGCGATGTAGGGGGGAATGGGGTGCTGACGGCGAAACTTCCATCCGCTGAGCTGCTCACTGCGCAATTGGCGCCAAAGCGCTCGTTCGGCGTCGGTGGGCTGAGTGCGCAGGTCACGAGCGCGGTATTTCAGCTTGGAGTTCCGCATAGGCGCTCGTGTGGCAACACGGGCCCCCACCCTAACCCTCCCCCGCTGCGCAGGGGAGGGAACAGGACGTCGCATCCTTGTCCCTCCCCTGCGCAGCGGGGGAGGGAGGGGACCCATGCAGAGCATGGGGAGGGTGGGGGCAATTCATGACCATCACGCTTCACCAACTCCGCCGCACCGCCGAGGCCCGCCTGCGCGAGGCCGGCGTGGACACTCCCGACCTCGACGCGCGCCTGCTCGTCGAGCACGCGCTGGGCCTCACCCGCCACGACCTGTTCACCCGGGCCAACGACCCCGTCCCCGAACCGGACGCCGCGCGCCTCTTCGCCCTGGTCGAGCGGAGGGCGGCGCGGGAACCGGTGGGGCGCATCCTCGGCCATCGCGAGTTCTGGACGATCGACCTCTCCCTCAACCCCGACACGCTGGAGCCGCGGGCCGACACCGAGACGCTGGTCGAGGCGGTGCTGAAGGCCCTGCCGGACCGGAGCGCCCCGCTGCGGCTGCTCGACCTCGGCACCGGGACCGGCTGCATCCTGCTCGCCCTGCTGGCGGAACTGCCCAACGCCAGCGGCCTCGGTGTCGACCTCAGCCCCGGCGCGGTGGCCGCCGCCACCGAGAACGCGGCGCGCAACGGGCTGGCCGAGCGGGCGCGCTTCCAGACCGGCAACTGGGGCGCCGGGCTGGCCGAGCGGTTCGACGTCGTCGTTTCCAACCCGCCCTACATCCCCAGCGCCGACATCGCCGCGCTCGATCCGGAGGTGCGGGAGCACGACCCGCTGCGCGCGCTGGACGGCGGCGCCGATGGGCTGGACGCCTACCGGATCATCGCCGCGCAGACGCCGGATTTGCTTCAGCCGGGCGGTCTGGCCGGGCTGGAGGTCGGGCAGGGGCAGGCGGCGGACGTGGCGGGGCTGCTGGCCGGCGCCGGGCTGGAGCCGGCGGGCGTCTTCCGCGATCTGGGCGGCGTGGAACGCTGCGTCCTGGGGCGGGGGCGGACGTGATTTCGCCCCATCCCCCCAAAAAAAAGGTTGGATTGACGCGCGGTCCCCAGTAGGGTGCAAGGACGACGATGGCCCGGGGACGATCATCCCAGGGCGTACCCATGGCCTCCGGAAACCCCGCGCGGTTGGGCGGACGTCCGAGAAGGCAGACCGGTTGATCGGTTGGGCGCGTCGATTTGATCCCTGCGACCCATCCGCGGTTGGTTCCGCGGCGGGCCCGGCGACCGGATGGTCAGCCAGGGCGTTTGCGGGATTGCACTTCTCTTACATGGGGCCATAAGAGCCAAATGAGACAAGGACCGAACTCCAGGCGCTCGCGCGGTCGTGGCAACGGCGGCGGTGGTGGCGGAGGTGGCGGCGGCGGAGGTGGCGGTGGCAACCGCCGGCAGAACGTTCCGCTGCGTCACCAGACCTTCGACAGCAATGGTCCGGACGTGCGCATCCGCGGCAACGCGTGGCAGGTCCATGAAAAGTATCTGGCGCTGGCCCGCGACGCCTCCTCGTCCGGCGACCGCGTCCAGGCGGAAAACTACCTTCAGCATGCGGAACACTATTTCCGCATCATCAACCAGATCCAGGAATCCGAGAACCGCCAGCGCGGCAACGTCGGCGCCGCGGGCCTTGGCCCGCAGCCCAGCCTGGGCGGTTCGGCGGAGGACGAGGACGGCGGCGAGATGGGCGACGAGTCCGAGGCGGCCGCCGACGAACGCACCCCGATGAGCGCCTGACCATTCGTTTGATGACCGTTGGTCCTGAGGCCGGGGAGTTCCGGCTTCAGGCCCGACGGGTTTCAGGGCTGACGGTGTTCAGGATTGCGCGTTTTTCAGGACGGCAGGTCGTCGGCCAGCGCCACCGGGTCGCCCACCGCGATCCGGCCCCCATGCACCACCCGGGCATAGACGCCGCACTGCGTGTGGTCGTAACCGCGCTCCAGAATGGGGAGCGTGTTGAGGTCGCGCGCACCGGTCGCCGGGTTGACCTCGCTGGACGGCCGGCAATCCTTGTGGTCGCAGATGCGCAGCGTGACCTCGCCGACGATCAGCAGCGCGCCGATCCATTGGCGTTCCACCCAGGGCTCCAGCCCGTCGATCATCAGGTTGGCGCGGAAGCGCCGCGGGTCGACCGGCTGCTTGGCCACCCGCTCCTCCAGATCGCGCACGCTGGCGAGATTGAGGATGGAGACCGCGGCCTCCTCCCGGTCGGTGAAGGAAAAACCGCCACCCTGCGCCGGGTTCCTGGCCTCGGCCAGCTTGGGCAGGCCGGGGGCCGCACCGGCCAGATAGGCGGCGAAGAACTGCTCCACCAGCATCCGGCCCATCGGTTGGTCCAGACGCCCGCGCGACACCTGCTTGCCGCCGCGCCGGATGATCAGCGACTGGGTGGCCTCGTCGAACTCGGAATCGAGCAGCGCCAGCTTCTCGTTCCGGTCGAGCGTGAAGAAATCCTCGTTCGGTCGCCAGCCCTCGACATCCGGGGTCAGGGCGGCCGGGCCGTGCAGCAGGCCGAAGCGCCGGTCAAAGGGAATGGGTTGGCCGGTGACGAGGTCAACGGCGGGAAGATCCTGGCCGCTCAGCCCCTTCACGGGGTAGCGGCGTATGGCGGCGACGGTCGCGGGCATTGCATCGCACAATGGTGGGACCGGTTCGCTTCTGTCAACCGTCGCAATCGAAAACCGTCACCAGCGCTCGGCCAAAGGCTCCCGACCCTGGAACTCGGCGATTCGCCGCCGTGTCGCGGGTGAGGTGTCCTCCGGCAGCCGGTCCAGCGGGAAGAAGCGCGCCTCCAGGATCTCCACCCCGTCGGCCTGGAGCGTTCCCGACCATCCGCGCGCGACGAAGACCGCCACATGGTCGCTCGCCCCGTGCCGGAAGCGGGCGTAGACGCCGAAGGGCTGCGGGCCGCTCTCCACGGTCAACCCGACCTCCTCGCGCACCTCGCGGCGCATGGCCTCCACCAGGGACTCCCCTTTTCCGACTCCGCCGCCCGGAAAATGCCAGCCGCCGACGTAGCTGTGGCGGATCAGCAGGACCGAGCCCGCACCGCCCCCAGGGTCCGAGTCGTCCAGGATGATCCCCCGCACCCCCATGGTCAGCGGCCGCGCCACCCAATGCCACATGTTGCGGCCGTGCCAGGCCAGCCGCATCAGGGGGGTGGTCAGGGCGGGCCGCAGGGCCGTGGGCGAGGGGTTGCGCGGGGTGCTGGTGGGCGTCGCCGTCATGAAAAAAGCATTCCGTGGCTTTGAATGAAAACCCTAGCCCCTTCCGGCGGGCCGCGGAAAGCCACCCTTTCGGCGCGGGTCCGACAAAAGCAATAACCACGCGTACCGGGGGGTCTTGCATACGGATGGGCCTCTCCCACATCTACGGCGACGCATGCATCCTTGCGGATCGCACTGGTAACGTGGATCGGACTGACCGGGCTGCCTCGCGGACGGTCGGCGATGAAGGGAGCACATCATGGATTTCGAGAAATACACCGAGCGCAGCCGTGGCTTCGTGCAGGCGGCGCAGACCCTGGCCCTGCGGCGCGGCCACCAGCGGCTGACGCCGGAACATCTGCTGAAGACCCTTCTGGACGACAAGGAAGGCTTGGCCGCCAACCTGATCCGGGCGGCCGGCGGCGACCCCGCCCTGGCGCTGTCGGGTGTGGACGCCGAGCTGGACAAGCAGCCCAAGGTGGAAGGCGCCGGGGCCGGTCAGGTGTATCTGACGCCGGAACTCTCCCGCGTGTTCGAGCAGGCCGAGGCGGTCGCCAAGAAGGCCGGCGACAGCTACGTCACGGCGGAGCGCATCCTGCTGGCGCTCGCCATGGCCGACGGCACGCCGTCCGCCGCGGTGCTGAAGCGCGCGGGCGTCACCCCGCAGGCGCTGAACACCGCGATCAACGAGGTGCGCAAGGGCCGCACCGCCGACACCGCCAGCGCCGAGCAGGGCTACGACGCGCTGAAGAAGTACGCCCGCGACCTGACCGAGTCGGCGCGCGAGGGCAAGCTCGACCCCGTCATCGGGCGCGACGAGGAAATCCGCCGCACCATCCAGGTGCTGGCCCGCCGCACCAAGAACAACCCCGTCCTGATCGGCGAGCCGGGCGTCGGCAAGACCGCCATCGTCGAGGGCCTCGCCCAGCGCATCGTCAAGGGCGACGTGCCGGAAGGGCTGAAGAACAAGAAGCTGCTGTCGCTCGACCTCGCCGGCATGGTGGCCGGCGCCAAGTACCGCGGCGAGTTCGAGGAGCGGCTGAAGGCCGTGCTCCAGGAGATCCAGGCGGCGGCGGGCGAGATCATCGTCTTCATCGACGAGCTGCACACGCTGGTTGGCGCCGGCAAGGCGGACGGCGCCATGGACGCCTCCAACATGCTGAAGCCGGCGCTGGCGCGCGGCGAGCTGCACTGCGTCGGCGCGACCACCCTGGACGAGTACCGCAAGCACATCGAGAAGGACGCGGCGCTGGCCCGGCGCTTCCAGCCCGTCTTCGTGCCCGAGCCGACGGTGGAGGACACCATCTCCATCCTGCGCGGCCTGAAGGAGCGCTACGAGGTGCACCACGGCGTGCGCATCACCGACGCGGCCATCGTGTCGGCGGCGACCCTGTCGAACCGCTACATCACCGACCGCTTCCTGCCCGACAAGGCCATCGACCTGATCGACGAGGCGGCGAGCCGCCTGCGCATGGCCGTGGACAGCAAGCCGGAGAACATCGACGAGTTGGACCGCCGCATCATCCAGCTCAAGATCGAGCGGGAGGCGCTGAAGCGCGAGTCCGACGACGCCTCGCGCGCCCGGCTCGCCAATCTGGAAGGCGAGCTGGCCGACCTGGAGCAGGAATCCGCCGAGCTGACCGCCAAGTGGCAGGCCGAGAAGGACCAGCTCCAGGGCGCCCAGAAGATCAAGGAAGACCTGGAGAAGGCCCGCACCGAGCTGGAGCAGGCCCAGCGCGACGGCAATTGGGGCCGGGCCGGCGAGCTGGCCTACGGCGTCATCCCCGACCTGGAGAAGCGTCTGAAGGAGGCGGAGGCCCACGCCGCCAACCGCATGCTGAACGAGGAGGTGCGCGACAGCGACATCGCCGCCGTGGTCAGCCGCTGGACCGGCGTGCCGGTGGACAAGATGCTGGCCGGCGAGCGGGAGAAGCTGCTGGCGATGGAGACCCGCCTGAAGACGCGCGTGATCGGCCAGGACGAGGCCATCGTGGCGGTCTCCAACGCGGTGCGCCGCGCCCGCGCCGGCCTGCAGGACCCCAACCGGCCGATCGGCTCCTTCCTGTTCCTTGGCCCGACCGGCGTCGGCAAGACCGAGCTGACCAAGGCGCTGGCCGAATTCCTGTTCGACGACGAGACGGCGATGGTCCGGCTCGACATGTCGGAATACATGGAGAAGCACTCGGTCGCCCGCATGATCGGCGCGCCTCCGGGCTATGTCGGCTATGAGGAGGGCGGGGCGCTGACCGAGGCGGTGCGGCGCCGGCCCTATCAGGTGGTCCTGTTCGACGAGGTGGAGAAGGCCCATCCGGACGTCTTCAACGTGCTGCTCCAGGTGCTCGACGACGGGCGCCTGACCGACGGGCAGGGGCGGACGGTGGATTTCCGCAACGTGGTCATCATCATGACCTCGAACCTCGGCTCCGAGGTGCTGGCGGCCCAGCCGGAAGGCCAGGACAGCGGCGCCGTGCGCGACGAGGTGATGGAGGTGGTGCGCGCCCACTTCCGGCCGGAGTTCCTGAACCGGCTGGACGAGATCCTGCTGTTCCACCGCCTGGACCGCAGCCATATGGGCGGGATCGTGACGATCCAGCTCGGCCGGCTGATCCGCATGCTGGCCGACCGCGACATCACGCTGGAGGTGGACGAGGCGGCGACGCAATGGCTGGCCGAGGCCGGCTACGACCCGGTCTATGGCGCGCGTCCGCTGAAGCGGGTGATCCAGCGGGAGCTTCAGAACCCGCTGGCCACCATGATCCTGGAGGGCCGCGTCGCCGACGGCCAGACGGTCAAGGTGGGGGCGGAAGGCGGCGAGCTGACCATCAACGGCCTGCCCGTCTCCGCCCAGGTGCGCAGCGCGGCGACACAGCCGGTGACGACGGTTCATTGATGGGCATCCACGGATGATGCGGGAGAGGGGCCTGTCGCGAGGCCCCTCGTTCGTCACGTCACCGCGAACTCCCGAGCCACCGCGGCGAAGTGGCAGGAGGCCGCCACGATGACCAGCGCGTGCCAGACCGGGATGTTGTAGGGCAGGCGGTCCAGCGTGTGGATGAAGGCCCCCACCGTGTAGACCACCCCGCCGACCGCCAGCAGAAGCAGCGTCGTCGGCGACAGCGATCGCCACAGCGGTTCGGCCACCGACAGGATGGCCCAGCCGAGCCCTAGATAGAGCACGAAGCCCAGCCGTTCGTACCGCCAGGAGGCGAACAGCTTCAGGGCCACCCCGCCCAGCGCCACCACCCACACCGCGACGCCCAGCGGGATTCCCGCGGCGCCGTCCAGACGGTTCAAGGTGAAGGGGGTGTAGCTGCCGGCGATCATCACATAGATCATCGCGTGGTCGACCCGCCGCAGCACCGCCTTGCGCCGCCCCGGCGGGGACATGTTGTAGGCGGCCGACGCGCTCAGCATGCCGACCAGCCCGGCGCCGTAGGCGGCCAGCGACACCATCTCGGTCGCGGAGGCGTGGCCCGCCGTCACGGCCAGCAGCCAGGATGCGCCGATCAGGCCGGCGATCACGCCGATGGCGTGGATGACCGCGTCCGCCACACGCTCCCCCGCCGTGTGGACGGGAAACTCGAAGCAGGAATCGGGTTTCATGGGATCAGCGTGCCGGAAAGGCGGGCGGATGGAAAGCCCTCCCCCCGGCACACCAGCCCCATCGGAATCGTTAACTCCGCAGATAGACCCGGTTGATGTAGGGGTCGTAACGGCGGTCCGGATTCGGCAGGACCGGCTGGAGCGGGCCGAAGCGGTTGCGCAGCAGCGTGTATTCGGTGACCACGATCAGCCGGTCGCTGTGCGTCGGCTGGAGAGCCTTGTGCATCCCGATGTTGTCGGCCAGGAAGCAGTCGCCCGCCCGTCCGGTCAGCGCGACGGGCGCCGACGCGCCATAGACCGCCTCGACCTCGGCGTCGGAATGATTGCGCCGCTCCAGAAGCTCCTGCCCGTGCTGGGAAGCCGGGACGTAGATGTGCGGCCCGCCGCCCATGTCGGTGTCGGTCAGGTACAGGAACATCTTGAAATGACGGACCTGGTTGTAGTCCCGGTGGTAGTTCTGGGTGCTGATCCGCGGGTTGGGCCGGGCCAGCGACCACCAGACCGACATGCCGTCGATGGTCGGCTTGCAGCCGTGGAACGCCTCCGCGACCTCCAGGACGAGCGGGTGGTTGATGGTGTCCAGCAGGTGGGGCGCGGCCAGGAACTGTTCCTCCACATAGCGGGCCATCTGGATGTCCGGTGACGGCACCTTGTCGATGGTGAAGGAGCCATACTGCCGGTGGCCGCCGTCGAAGCAGGGCTGTTCCTCGAAATAGCGCCGCATCGCCGCGACCTGCTCGTCGGTCATCAGGCGGAAGGCGTCGGTGTAGCCGCGCGTCTCCAACTGGGTTTTGAGGCTCAGCGCCTGTTCGGACGGCGTGAAGCCGGGCGTGCGGGGCCGGAAGGGCGCGACCAGCGACGCGGCGAGCTTGCGCCGCGGCTCGATCTTCAGGCGCGGGATTTGATGCCAGATGACGTCGTCGATCCAACGGGCCTTGTTGTTGAACGGTACCTTCACGCGAACGGGCTCCCCGGCAGGTGCGGTGGGTGCGAGAACTTCGAAAAAATACTCTAAATACGGGAATTTTTCATTGCTCGTTCGCATGCGGCATTTTGCGCGGGGCGGGGTGGATGGACTTGTCTCCCGGACAATAAAAGGCGGGCGGCGCACTCGTCGCAGCGCTATGGTCCGCAACCCGACGCTGTTCCAAGGAACGGTTCAAGAAGACGCATCAGAACGATCATGACCAGACGATCCAGCTTCGCCGCCGGCGCCCGCGACACCCTGCCGATGGTCATCGGCGCGGCGCCCTTCGGGGTGATCTTCGGCACGCTGGTGGCCGCCGGGCCCCTGGCGGCGTGGCAGGGGCAGCTCATGTCCCTGTCGGTCTATGCGGGGTCCAGCCAGTTCATCGCGCTGGGTCTGGTGGCCGGGCACGCCGGGCTGGCGGTGATCTGGCTGACCACCCTGATCGTGAACCTGCGCCATGCCCTGTATGCCGCCACGCTGCTGCCGCACGTCGCCCATCTGCCGGCGCGCTGGCGCTGGACGCTGGGCTTCTTCCTGACGGACGAGACCTTCGCGGTGATGGCCGGCTACTACGCCCGGCAGCCGCGCGCGCCGCTCGGGCACTGGTACTTCCTGGGCTCCTGCCTGTCGATGTACGCGAACTGGCAGTTCTGGACCCTGGTCGGCCTGCTGTTCGGCGCGGCCTTCCCGCAGCTCCAGTCGCTGGGGCTGGACTTCGCCATGGTCGCCACCTTCATCGCCATCGTCGTGCCGCAGCTTGCCAGCCTGCCCAACTTCGCGGCGGCGGTGGCGGCAGGGGGCGTGGCCTATCTGGGGCAGGACGTGCCCTACAAGCTGGGGCTGATGGCCGCCGTGGTGGCCGGGGTGGCCGTGGGGATGGCCCTGCAGCGCTGGCGCTCCGGCGGGCTGGAGGCCGGACGGCGGGAGGAGGAAGCGGCATGACCGGGACCGTCCTGACCAACACCGTGATGATCCTGGGCATGGCGGCGGTCACCGTCTTCGTGAAGGCGGCGCTGTTCGTGCTGGGCGACCGGGTGGTCTTCCCGCCGCTGCTGAAGCAGGCGCTGGGCTTCGTCCCGGTGACGGTGCTGACCGCCATCATCGTGCCGATGATCCTGTCGCCGAACGGCGAGGGGCTGGAGCTGACCTGGACGAACCCGCAACTGGTCGGCGCGCTGGCCGCCGTGCTGGCCTGCGTGGTGACGGGCAAGCAGCTCCTCACCATCGCCGTGGCGCTGGGCGTCTTCTTCACCTGGCAGCTGGGCGTCCTCGCCTAGGCGTTGGGCGTAAGGGCCGGCGCCACTTTCCTGCCACAAACAGTGCATAGCCGTTCTGCCGCGGCGCGGTGGCGCGGGTGGGGGCGCATCCTGTATGGTCGCCCGATCGAAAGGGCTACCCAACAGAGTCCGTGATGACCAGACGCCTGCGCCTCGTTCCCGTCTCCCTCGCCGTGGCCTGCGCGGTGATGCTGACCGCCTGCCAGACGGGCGAGCGGACCAACCGCGCGCCCGTGGTGCAGGGGACCGCCAGCGCCTCCCCGGCCGGGCTCGACACCGTCTCCGGCGAGTGGGAAACCGACAAGACCACCGCGCTGCGCTCGCAGCCGAGCAACGGCGCGCCCATCGTCGCCACCTTCCCGCCCGGCCAGCCTTTGAAGGTCCTGGGCCGTGCCCGCGGCACCGACTGGGTGGCGGTGCAGGCGGTGGGGTCGACCGCCTATGTGCGGATGCATCTGCTGCGCCTGCGCGGCAGCGCGCCCGTCCAGACCGCCCGCGGGACGAGCACCACCGTCGCCAAGCCGGAGGACAACGCCGGCCCCTCGATCAAGGCCGCCCCGCGCCGCAAAATCGAGGCGACGCCGATCGCGAATTGAGGCGGGTACGGCTTGCCCCCACCCCGGCCCTCCCCCGCTGGGCGGGGGAGGGAGAAAAGTCCCCTCCCCTGCGTCAGCGGGGGAGGGTTAGGGTGGGGGCAATGATGATTTTGGCCCTTAAAACTCCTTCCAATCGTCATCCTCGCTGACGTTGCGCTTGAGCGCGGCGCCCGAATGGGCCGCCGCACGAGCCGCCGGCTTGGCCGCGGCGCGGGTCGGGCGGGGCGCCGGAGCGGCCGTACGGGCCACCGGTGCGACGTGCCGGGGGCTCGCAACCGCGACCGGCACGGCCCGCGGGTCCAGCTTGAAGAAGCCGATCAGCCCCTTCAGGTCGTTGGCCTGACCGGCCATGGCCTGGGCGGCGGCGGTGGTTTCCTCGACGAGCGCGGCGTTCTTCTGGGTCATCTCGTCCATCTGCGAGACGGTGGCGTTGATCTCGTCGAGCGCCGCCGCCTGCTCCGAGGAGGCCGAGGCCATCTCGGCGATCAGCCCGGCGACCTGCTGGACGCCCGACACGATGCCCTCCAGCGCGTCGCCGGCCTTCTTGACCAGTTCCACCCCGTCCTTCACCTGGCTGTCGCTGTCCAGGATCAGCCCCTTGATCTCCTTGGACGCCTGGGCGGAGCGCTGGGCGAGGTTGCGCACCTCCTGCGCCACCACCGCGAAGCCGCGCCCGGCGTCGCCGGCCCGCGCCGCCTCCACCGCCGCGTTCAGCGCCAGCAGGTTGGTCTGGAAGGCGATCTCGTCGATCACCCCGATGATGTCGGTGATCTTGCGGCTCGACGCCTCGATGCGCTTCATCGCGTCGATGGCCGAGCCCGCCACCGTGCCGCCGGACTCCGCGGCGGTGCGGGCGTCGGCGGCCATGCCGTTGGCGCGCTGGGCGTTGTCGGCGTTGGAGCGCACCGTGGCGCCCAACTCCTCCATGCTCGCCGCCGTCTCCTCCAGCGAGGAGGCCTGCTGCTCCGTCCGCTCCGCAAGGTCGGAGGAGCCGATGGAGACCTCGCCTGCCGCCGAGGCGATGGTGTCCGCCGACTGGGTGATCTGGCCGACGATCTCCGACAGCTTGGCGGAGGTGGCGTTGACGTCGGTCTTCAGCGTCTGGAAGGCCCCCTCGTAATCGCGTTGCACCCGCTTGTTGAGGTCGCCCTGGGCGAGCGCGCTGAGCACCGCGCCGAGATCGGCGATGACCGCCTCCACCGTGTCGGTCAGACGATTGATGCCCGCCGACATGGTCTTGTAGAAGCCGTCCTTGCCGGCCAGGTCGAGGCGGCGCGACAGGTCGCCCTTCGACACGCCGTCGATCAGCGCGGCGATCTCCTCGCCGATCGCCGCCTCGCGGGCGCGCTGCGCCTCGTCGGCGCGGCGTTCGGCCTCCAGGCGGGCGCGCTCGGCCTCGTCCATCGCCTTCTTCTGGATGGCGTTGTCCTTGAACACCTGCACCGCCTGGGCCATCTGGCCGATCTCGTCGCCGCGGTCGAGGCCGGGAACGGCGACGTCCAGCTTGTCGGCGGCGAGGTCGTGCATGGTCGCGCTCATCGCCCGCACCGCGCCCATCTGGCGGCGGACCAGGAAGAAGCTGACCAGACCGAAGGCCAGCGTGACCAGCGGCGCCACCACCAGGATGGTGCGCTCCACCTCGTCCACCACCCTCATCACGTCGGCCCGCTTCAGCCCGACGAACAGCACGCCGACCACCGAGCCGGAGGCGTCGAGCAGCGGGTCGTAGGAGGTGAAGTAGCGCTCGCCCAGGATGTCGGCCTCGCCGCGGTAGGGCTTGCGCTGGGTGATGACGCTGTCGAAGACCGGCCCGGCGCCCAGCTTCGTGCCGTTGGCCCGGCTGCCGTCGGGGTTCTGCACGGTGGTGGCGACGCGGGTGTCGCCGCGGAACACCGTGGCCGCACCGCCGGTCAGCTCGCGGATCTGGTCGACCATGCGGATGTCGCCGTCGATCCGCACCGATCCGACGTAAAGCGCGCCGTCGCGCAGGCTGTAGTCGGCGCCGTTCTGCTTCAGCAGCATGTGCGCCAGCGCCATGCTGCGTTCCCGCTGCTCCTGCGCGGAGGCGGCGCTGCGGTCGCTCAGCACATGGCTGGAGGCCAGAGTCAGCACGATGGCCAGGATGAACAGCCCCAGCACGTTCAGCAGGGACAGTTTGGCGGTCAGGGAGAGGTTTTTCAGCACGTTCGGCCCTATGCGGCAATCGCTCCGCAGCCCTCGCCAACGGAGATAGACAATAAGTCTAATACGGTTTTATCCATTCGTCCGCGTGCAATTTTCCAGAGACCGATTCCCGTCAACCGTGTGGAAACCTTCCGGCGGACCGCCATGCAGCCGGCGCACGGCCCGTCTTCCTTGGTTGGCGCGGCAACTGGCCCTAGGTTAGGGCAGCCGCCTTCGGCAACCGACCCCTTTCCCGGACCCTTCCATGCGCCGCCGCACCAGCAACCCCAGCCCGGCCCCGTCCTATGCGGAGGCGGCGTCCAGCACCGGCGACATGGCGGCGCTGCGTTCGCTCGTGCCCTATCTGTGGCCGCATGATTCCTTCGAGACGAAGCTGCGCGTGGTGGTGGCGCTGGTCCTGCTGGTCGGCGCCAAGGTGGCGAACGTCTGGGTGCCGCTCTTCTACAAGCGGGCGGTCGACGCGCTGTCGCCGGGCGACGCCGGGGCGTTGGTGACGATTCCGCTGGGGCTGATCGTCGCCTACGGTCTGGCGCGCGTGATGTCGCTGGTCTTCGCCGAGCTGCGCGACGCGGTGTTCGCCAACGTCGCCCAGCGGACGATCCGCAAGGTCGCCCTGTCGGTCTTCCAGCATCTGCACGCCCTGTCGCTGCGCTTCCATCTGGAGCGGCAGACCGGCGGCCTGACCCGCTCGCTGGAGCGCGGCACCCGCGCCATCGAGACGCTGCTGCGCTACGCCCTGTTCTCCATCGTGCCGACGCTGGTCGAGATCACGCTGGTCTGCGTGATCCTGTGGCGGATGTTCGACGGCTGGTTCGCGCTGGCGACCTTCGCCACGGTGGGAAGCTACATCGCCTACACCTTCTTCGTGTCGGAATGGCGCATCCAGTTCCGCCGCGCCATGAACGAGACCGACAACAAGGCCAATACCAAGGCGGTGGACAGCCTGCTGAACTACGAGACCGTCAAGTATTTCGGCAACGAGGGGCACGAGGCCCGGCGCTACGACCAGGCGCTGGCCTCCTACGAGCAGGCGGCGGTGAAGAGCCAGCGCAGCCTGTCGCTGCTGAACATCGGCCAGTCGGCGATCATCTCGCTGGGGCTGGCGGTGGTCATGGGCATGGCGGCGCGCGGCATCGTCAACGGCACGATGACGCTGGGCGACTTCGTGCTGGTGAACACCTACCTGCTGCAGCTCTACCAGCCGCTGAACTTCTTCGGGGTGGTGTACCGCGAGATCAAGCAGGCGCTGATCGACGTGGAATCCATGGTGACGCTGTTGTCGGTGGACCGCGAGGTTGCCGACCGGCCGGGCGCTCCCCCGCTGGCCATCACGGGGGGCGAGCTGCGCTTCGACGGGGTGGAGTTCGGCTACGACCCGCGGCGGCCGATCCTCAAGGGGGTGAGCTTCACCGTGCCCGCCGGGCGGACGGTGGCCATCGTCGGGCCGTCCGGGGCGGGCAAATCGACCATCGGGCGGCTGCTGTTCCGCTTCTACGACGTGTCGGGCGGCGGCATCCTGATCGACGGGCAGGACATCCGTGCGGTGACCCAGCAATCGCTGCGCGGCGCCATCGGCATCGTCCCGCAGGACACGGTGCTGTTCAACGACACGGTCTACTACAACATCGCCTACGGCCGCCCCGGCGCCAGCCCGGCGGAGGTCGAGCAGGCGGCCCGGCTGGCCCACATCCACAACTTCATCATGGCGCTGCCCGACGGTTACGAGACCACGGTGGGGGAGCGCGGGCTGAAGCTGTCCGGCGGCGAGAAGCAGCGCGTCGCCATCGCCCGCACCATCCTGAAGAACCCGGCGATTCTGCTGTTCGACGAGGCGACCTCGGCGCTCGACACCCACACCGAACGGGAGATCCAGGCGAACCTGCGCGAGGTCAGCCGGGGCCGGACCACGCTGGTCATCGCGCACCGCCTGTCCACCGTGATCGACGCCGACGAGATCCTGGTGATGGAGGCCGGGCGTGTGATCGAACGGGGACGCCACATGGAACTGCTGTCGCGCGGCGGCGCCTATGCCGCATTGTGGGCGCGGCAGCAGGAATCCTCACAAGGGCCGGAACCGGTTCCGGAAGTCCTCGCCCCCACTTAACCTCATCATCACGACGGAGCATCCCTTTGGGACCGGTACGGCAGGCGCTGCGCGAGGCGACCCGCGACATTCATGAACGGCTGGACCGGGCGGCGGTCCTGCGCCCGCTGACCAGCCCGACGATCACCGTGGACGAATACCGCGACGCCCTGATCGCCCTGCACGGCTTCAACGCCCCCATCGAGCGGGCGCTGGGCGAGGGGGCCGAGCGGCTGGACCTGCTGCGCGCCGATCTGGCCGAGCTGGGGGTGGACGCGGACTCATTGCCGGTGGCCGGGTCGCTGCCGGCGCTGGACGGCCTGCCGGCGCGGCTGGCGGCGCGCTACGTGCTGGACGGCTCCGCCCATGGCGGGCGGGCGATGCTGCCCAACGTCACCCGCGCGCTGGGCTTCGACGCCACGCGCGGGGCGCGCTTCCTGGCCTCGGCCGGGATCGACATGGCCGGCCGGTGGAAGGCGCTGCTCGCCCGGCTGGAGAGCGATCTGGAGGCGCCCGAGTCGGTGCAGGCGGCCTGCGCCACGGCGGTCGCCCTGTTCGCCGCGCTGGAGGTCTGGCTGGACGGGCTGGCGGCGAAGGCGGCGTGACGCTTACAGGGGCCGGCGGATCGACGCAGCGGATCGACCCAGTGTTCGACGAGGGGCTTCACCGCGCCCGCCGCGCCCGCTAGGTTCCCTGCATGACCACCGCTCCCGCCCTCAACACCCCCGCCGCGCTCGCCGACGCGGTGCTGCGGGGTGACCGCCGCGCGCTCGCCCGCGCCATCACGCTGATCGAATCGACCCGGCGCGACCACCGTGCCCAGGCCGACGCCCTGCTGGAGACTTTGCTGCCCCACACCGGCAATTCGGTGCGGGTGGGCATTTCCGGCGTGCCGGGGGTGGGCAAGTCGACCTTCATTGAGGCGTTCGGGCAGCACGTCATCGCGCGGGGGCACAAGGTGGCGGTGCTGGCCATCGACCCGTCGTCGCAGCGCACCGGCGGCTCCATCCTGGGCGACAAGACCCGCATGGTGGACCTGTCGCGCGAGCCGAACGCCTTCATCCGCCCCTCGCCCGCCGGCGCCACGCTGGGCGGCGTGGCCCGCCGCACGCGCGAGGCCATGCTGATCTGCGAGGCGGCGGGCTTCGACGTGATCGTCGTGGAGACGGTGGGCGTCGGCCAGTCGGAGACGGCGGTGGCCGACATGGTCGACCTGTTCATGCTGTTGCTGCTGCCCGCCGGGGGCGACGAGCTTCAGGGCATCAAGAAGGGCATCGTCGAGCTGGCCGACCTCGTGGTCGTCAACAAGGCGGACGGCGACCTCGCCAACACGGCGCGGCATACCGTCGCGGACTACCGCCACGCCCTGACCCTGCTGCGCCACGGCGACTGGCGCGTGCCGGTGCTGAGCTGCTCGGCCATCACCAGGGCCGGCATCGATTCGGTGTGGGACACCATCGGGGAGCACAAGGCGATCACCGAAGCGTCCGGAGTCCGCGCCACGCGCCGCGCCGAGCAGGCCCGCGCCTGGCTGTGGAGCGAGATCCGCGAGACGCTGGTGGACGCCTTCAAGGCGCATCCCGCCGTGCGCGCCGACCTGTCCGCGCTGGAGTCCCGCGTGACCGGCGGCGCCATCACCCCCACCGCCGCTGCACGCGTTTTGCTTGAAAAGTTCCTCGGGCGCGCGGTGGAGTAGGTCCTTTCGGGTATGCTGCACCGCAACATTTCCGTTGCGCCGCGATTCTCCCGTGCATAAGGTGGCCTGGGCGGGAAAGGAGCGCCTCCGTGGCGCTTGGGCGAGAGGTTTGCCCGCAGTCTCCTGGGGTATGAGCCGGAGTTGACTTGTCCGACACCGCCTCCGCGTCGAGTCGTCAACGGGAGACCTTAGGACATGGCCGCCAATTTTCTGGATCTTTTCGAGCGCTTCAATCCCCTGACCAATGGGCCTCTCGCCCTGTCGCCGCTGGGCAAGGCGAATGCCGAGACCTACGCCGCCCGCGGCACGCGCGTCGCCGGCGTGATGCAGGACGGCTGCCGGCGCCTGCTCGACGGCGTGACCGCCGGCATCGGCGAAACGACCCACCTCGCCAGCGAATTCGCCAAGGTGCGCAGCCCGGCGGACCTCGTCGCCGTGCAGCGCGAATGGGCGACCGTCGCCCAGGCCCGCGTCGTCAACCAAGTGCAGACCGTCCTCGACGTCTCCTCGAAGATCGCCGCCGAACTGGGCGTCAGCCCGCTGGCCCTGTCGCCGGCCGCCCCGTCGCCCAAGGCCGCTCCGGTCGCCGCTCCGGTTCCGAAGGCCGCCGCGAAGGCGGACGCTCCGAAGGTCGAGGCGCCCAAGGTCGAAGAGAAGAAGGCCGAGGTGAAGGCGGAAGCGAAGGCCGAGCCGGCTCCCGCCCCGGCGCCGAAGAAGGCTCCGGCGGCCCGCAAGGCCTCTCCGGCCAAGGCCGCCGCTCCGAAGGTCGAGGCGCCCAAGGCTGAAGAGAAGAAGGCCGAGGCGCCCGTTGCGAAGGCGGAGCCGGTGAAGGCCGAAACGCCGAAGGTCGAGGCGGCTCCCGCCCCGGCGCCCAAGGCGGAGGCCCCGAAGGCCGAGGTGAAGGCTGACGTGAAGGCCGCCCCGAAGGTCGAGGAGAAGAAGGCGGAGGCCCCCAAGGCCGAGGCCGCCAAGGCGGACGCGCCGAAGCCGGAAGCGCCCAAGGCCGCCCCGAAGGCTGAGGAGAAGAAGGCCGCCGCTCCCGCCGCCGAGTGATTCCACCGGATCGCGGTCCCCGCCGGCCCGGGGACCGTCGATCGGCGCGCGCCCGTCTCTTCCTTCCTTGACGGGCGCGCGCTTGTTCGACTATAACGCCGCCTCCTTCGGGCGGTATGCTGCCCGGGACCGGGTTTCATTTGCTAAAATAAAGGATCACTCCGATGGCACGTCGGTGCTCCGTGACCGGCAAGGGCACGCAGTTTGGCAACAACGTCAGCCACGCCAACAACAAGACCCGCCGCCGTTTCCAGCCGAACCTGCAGGAAACCGCGCTGCTGAGCGACGCTCTGGGTCAGATGGTGCGCCTGCGTATCTCCACCAACGCGATCCGTTCGATCGAGCACAAGGGCGGCCTCGACGCCTTCCTGCTCGACGCGAAGGACGACGTCCTCAGCCTGGAAGCGCGCCGCCTGAAGCGCCGCATCGCCAAGGCCCAGGACAAGCAGCAGGCCGTCGCGGCCTGAGGCTGACCGCCTGGAGGCGCCGGAGCGCATCCAGGCGATTCTGGTGATGTTACCGCGGAGCGGCAAACTCCGCGGTCGGGTGCTGAGCCCCACACCAGGACGACTCCGACTCTCGGTTGCACCGAACCCCGGTTGAGAGTGCCGCGCGCATCGCCGAAAGGCTTTGCGCGCGTTTTGTCGTTTCCGGACAACGAGTCTAGAACGATCGCTGCACGCCGAGCAGGAGGCGGTAGCGCGGCGAATCGGGGCCGAACCCGACGCCGACACCGGCACCCACGGCGAGGTCTTCGCCGACAAGATGCCGGACGCCGGCTTCCACGAAATTGTCGGCCTTGCCGCGCTCCTGCGACTGCTCGCGGACCACGTCGAAGGCCACGGCGGTGGCCGGGCCGACCGGGGCGTTCATCCCGGCGGCCATGATGAAGCGGTTGTCGCGCTCGTCCGAAGCCGGATCGAACAGATGCCGCCAGGACAGGTTGGCGTGCAGGCGCGGCGCGCCGGCGGCGGTGCCGAGCGGCTGGGTCAGGCGCCCGGTGATCCCGGCTTCGGTCGTCTTGCTTCCCCATCCGTAGGGGATGCTGACCAGCGGCTCCACCGAGAGGCCCAGCCGACCCTGCGACGGTTCGCGGATGTTGTATTCGGCGGACAGCTTGACGTCGCCCTGCTGCGCGTCGTCGGCGTTGCCCACGCGGTAGCCGGGATTGACCTTCAGCGCCAAGCCGTTGGCCACGCCGACCTGGAGTTCCGGGTCGAAGGTCAGGCGGTTGCGCCCGCCGTCCCCCTTCAGCCGGTCGAAGAAGGCGCGGACCTTCACGTCGACGCTGCCCTTCTCGATGGCGGCGGCGTCCTCGACGGTGATCGGCAGCTCCGACGACAGCGCCATGCGCTCGTCGTCCTGCGCGCGGGCGGCCGAGGCGGCGGCGAGAAGCCCGGCGGCGAGGGTGAGGCCCGCGAGGGCGGCGTGGCGCATGTCTGCTTTCCCGAACCGGTGGCGTTTGCCGAACAACAGCCGGACGGGGCGAACGGGCTGCGGCGGGGACGGGGTTACTCCACCGAGTCGGGGTCTTCGGCGTCCACCACCCGCCGGGCGATGTCGTAGGCGAAGCCGGCGCGGCCCAGCGCCGCCAGATCCTTGTCGCGGAACTCCGCGCGCTTCTCCGGCAGGCGGTAGGGGCCGAGCCGGCGGCGGCGGGCCAGCGCCAGAGCGGCGGTCAGGTTCAGGTCGCCCTCGACCTCCTCATCCAGCGACTCCAGCGCGCGGTCGGCCTCGTCGCGGCCGATGCCCTTGGCGGACAGCTTCTCGCGGATGGCGCGGGTCGAGGTGCCGCGGCGGTGCAGGCTGGCGGCGCGCATCTCCGCATAGGCCGTGTCGTTCAGCAGGCCGCTGCGCAGGTAGCGGGCGATCAGGTCCTCGATCCAGCGCGCCCCCTCCGCCGGGTCGGTGCCGTGGGCCTGGGCGGAGCGGTCGACCTTGCGCATCAGCACGCGGCGCAGGCTGGCCGAGGAACTGGCGAAGCGCTGGAGATAGTGCAGGGCCGCGTTCTCCAGATACTGGGCGGTGACGAGGCGCGGCGGCTTGCGGGCCGGCGGCTGGTCGCGGGTCATGGCTGTCTCCCGTCCGGGGGCGGTTGCCGGAACGGGCGGCGCGCCCTAAAGTCCGGTCCATTCCTGTGATTCGTGGTGCGATGACTCATCCTCTCCCTCCCATGCCCCGCCAGGTCGGCGCCGTCAACTGGGTCGGCCTGTGGACCCTCTACGCGCGCGAGGTGCGCCGGTTCCTGAAGGTGCACCAGCAGACCGTCTGGGCGCCCGTGGTCACCACCCTGCTGTTCTACGCCGTCTTCGCGCTGGCGCTGGGCGGTGCGGTGCGGATGATCGGCACGGTGCCCTATCTGGAGTTCCTGGCCCCCGGCCTGATCATGATGGCGATGGCCCAGAACGCCTTCGCCAACACCTCCTCCTCCGTGGTGATCGCCAAGGTCCAGGGCAACATCGTCGACATCCTGATGCCGCCGATGGCCCCGCTGGAGCTGGTCTTCGGCTTCGTCATGGGCGGCGTGACGCGCGGCCTCATCGTCGGGCTGGTCACCGGGCTGGCGATCTGGGCCTTCGTCCCGGTGCGCATCGCCCACCCGGAGTTCGTGATCTTCCACGCCCTGATGGCGTCCATGCTGCTGTCGCTGCTCGGGCTGGTCGGCGGCATCTGGTCGGAGAAGTTCGACAACATCGCGGCGGTGACCAACTTCGTGGTGACGCCGCTGTCCTTCCTGTCCGGCACTTTCTATTCGGTGGAGACGCTGCCGCCGGTCTTCTGGTGGATCGCCCATTTCGACCCGTTCTTCTACATGATCGACGGCTTCCGCTACGGCTTCATCGGGCGGTCGGACGGTACGCTGGGGATCGGGATTCTCGTCATGCTGGCCGTCAACGGCGGCCTGTGGTGGCTGGCCTGGCGCATGCTGAAGACGGGTTACAAGCTGAAGGCGTAAATCCGCCGGAATCCGGCCGAATTCAGCCGGTCGGCGTAGCCAATCCGTTGACAGGCTGAAGTGACATCTTGATATTCGACGGTTCCCGGCGGGCGAGGGTGCCCGCCGGGCTTTCCTCATTTGGAGGCTTTCGCTGTGATTCCGGTCGTCATGCCCACATATGCCCGCGCCGACATCGTGTTCGAGCGCGGCGAAGGTCCGTATCTGTACGCGACCGACGGGCGACGATTCCTCGACTTCGCCGCCGGTGTGGCGGTGAACGTCCTCGGCCACGCGAATCCCTATCTGGTCGAGGCGCTGACCGCCCAGGCCCACAAGCTCTGGCACACCTCCAACCTGTTCCGGGTCGCCGGTCAGGAGAGCCTCGCCAAGCGGCTGACCGAGGCCACCTTCGCCGACACCGTGTTCTTCACGAACTCGGGCGCCGAGGCGTGGGAGTGCGGCGCCAAGCTGATCCGCAAGTACCATTACGAGAAGGGCGACAAGGCCCGCACCCGCATCATCACCTTCGAGCAGGCCTTCCACGGCCGCACGCTGGCCGCGGTGTCGGCGGCGCAGCAGGAGAAGCTGATCAAGGGCTTCGGCCCGCTGCTCGACGGCTTCGACCTCGTGCCCTTCGGCGACCTGGAGGCGGTGCGCAACGCCGTGACCGACGAGACCGCCGGCATCTGCCTGGAGCCGATCCAGGGCGAGGGCGGCATCCGCGCCGGCTCGGTGGAGTTCCTGCGCGGCCTGCGGGAAATCTGCGACGAGCACGGGCTGCTGCTGTTCCTGGACGAGATCCAATGCGGCATGGGCCGCACCGGCAAGCTGTTCGCCCATGAATGGGCCGGCATCACGCCGGACGTCATGGCGGTGGCCAAGGGCATCGGCGGCGGCTTCCCGCTGGGCGCTTGCCTCGCCACGGAAAAGGCGGCGTCGGGCATGACCGCCGGCACCCACGGCTCGACCTACGGCGGCAACCCGTTGGCCACCGCGGTCGGCAACGCCGTGCTGGACAAGGTGCTGGAGCCCGGCTTCCTCGACCATGTGCAGCGCATCGGCGGCCTGCTCCAGGACCGGCTGGCCGGGCTGGTGGCCGAGAATCCGGCGGTCTTCAAGGGCGTGCGCGGCAAGGGGCTGATGCTCGGCCTCGCCTGCGGCCCGGCGGTCGGCGACGTGGTGGTGGCGCTGCGCGCCAACGGCCTGCTGTCCGTTCCGGCCGGCGACAACGTGGTCCGGCTGCTGCCGCCGCTGAACATCGGCGAAGCCGAGGTGGAGGAGGCCGTGGCCATCCTCGCCAAGACCGCCAAGGAGCTGGTGTGATGTCCGCCGTTCGTCATTTCCTCGACATCGACCGGCTGGACAAGGCGACCCTGCGCCAGATCCTCGCCATGGCCGCGACCATCAAGAAGGACATCCCGGCCTACCGCTCGCTGTTCGCGGGCCGCACGCTGGCGATGATCTTCGAGAAGCCGTCGACCCGCACCCGCGTCTCCTTCGAGGTGGGCATGCGCCAGCTCGGCGGCGACGTGGTGGTGCTGAAGCCCGACGACATGCAGCTCGGCCGCGGCGAGACCATCGGCGACACCGCCCGCGTGCTGTCCCGCTACGTGGACGCGGTGATGGTCCGCACCATGGGCGAGGAGCGCGTGCACGAACTGGCCGAGTTCGCCTCGGTGCCGATCATCAACGGCCTGACCGACCAGTCGCACCCCTGCCAGATCATGGCCGACGTGATGACCTTCGAGGAGCATCGCGGCCCCATCGAAGGGCGCACGGTGGCCTGGATCGGCGACGTCAACAACGTGGCGGTGAGCTGGGTCCATGTGGCGGTGCGCCTCGGCGTGGAAATCCGCCTCGGCTGCCCGGAGATCTACGGCCCGGCACCGGAACTGCTCGACTGGGTCAAGCGCGAGGGCGGGCGGATCACCGTCACCACCTCGCCGGAGGAGGCCGTGCGCGGCGCCGACTGCGTGGTCACCGACGCCTGGGCCTCGATGCACAACACCGACGTGGACGAGCGGGCGGCGGTCCTGGGTCCCTATCAGGTCAACGAGGCGCTGATGGCCCTGGCCGCCCCCGACGCCCTGTTCATGCACTGCCTGCCCGCCCACCGCGGGGAGGAAGTGACCGACGGGGTGATCGACGGCCGCCACTCAGTTGTCTGGGACGAGGCGGAAAATCGCCTGCACGCCCAGAAGGCCATACTGGCATGGTGCCTCGGCGCCACTATTTAAGAGCACTTGGGGCTAAGAGCCCTTGGAATTGGAGCCATGGCCCGGCGCCGCCCCCCGCGATGAGCGGGATGGCGGCGCCGGGCCATGGCCTGTCGTAACTTCGAGGACATCATGGACGATCCTTCCGTCCAACCGATCACCGACGATCTCGTTCTGCCTTTCCAGATCGAGGCGTCGCGCCTGCGCGGCCGCATGGTGAAGCTGGGCCCCGCGCTGGACGAAATCCTGACCCGCCACGCCTATCCGGAGCCGGTCGCCCGCTTCCTGGCCGAGACAATGACGCTCGCCATGCTGCTGTCCAGCATGCTGAAGTACGACGGCATCTTCACGCTCCAGACCAAGGGCGACGGGCCGGTCCGGCTGATGGTGGCGGACATCACCTCGGTCGGCGACATCCGCGCCTACGCCCAGTTCGACGAAGAGGCGCTGGCCAAGGCCGCCGACGACGTGGCGATCGCTCCGGCGCCGGCCCTGCTCGGCAAGGGCCACATCGCCTTCACCGTGGACCAGGGGCCGAACACCGAGCGCTACCAGGGCATCGTCGAGCTGTACGGCAAGACGCTGGCCGACTGCGTGCAGCACTATTTCCGCCAGTCGGAGCAGATCGACACCGGCCTGACCGTGTCGGTGGACCAGGAAACCCTGCCGGACGGCAGCAAGGGTGCCTGGCGGGCCGGCGGCATCATGATCCAGCGCCTGCCGCAGGACGCCACGGAGAAGGTGCTCGGCTCCGGCGACGAGGACGCGTGGCGCCGCGCCATGGTCCTGCTGTCCAGCACCACCGGCGACGAGCTTCTCGACCCCGATCTGGCGGCCCGCGACCTGCTGTTCCGCCTGTTCCACGAGGACGGCGTGCGGGTGTGGCAGCCCAAGGCCCTGCGCTTCGGCTGCCGCTGCTCGCGCGAGCGGGTGTCGGACATGCTGTCCAGCCTGCCGCGGGACGAGGTGCAGAGCCTGAAGATCGACGACGGGCGAGTCGAGGTGGTCTGCCAGTTCTGCTCCACCGCCTACCACTTCGACGACGCGGACCTCGACCGGGTCTACGGGACGGCGAAGTAGGGGGCTCCAGGTTCCGGATGCGCTTGGGAAACGGCGCGGCTATAGTGCCGCGCCGTTTTTCCGTCTCACCGGAGCGATCATGCCCACCCGCCGTTTGGTTCTCGCCGCCGCTCTCGCCACCGTGGCCCTGACGGCCTGCCAGAGCACGCCGCCGCGTCCGGCGGCCCGGCCCATCGACTATTCCAACTTCGGCCCGATCGTCCTGAACGCGGGCGGCGTCGACGTGGTGGACGCCCACCGGCCGGCCGGCACCGCCGTCGACCAGCGCATCCCCCTGCCGCCCGCCGAGGCGGTGCGTCGCTGGGCCAACGAGCGGCTCCAGGCCGCGGGCGGGCCGGGCCGCGTCCGCGTCACCATCCGCGACGCCAGCATCGTCGAGGTCCAGCTTCCCAAGACCGGCGGGGTGAAGGGCTATTTCACCAACGATCAGGCCCAGCGCTACGACGGCCGGATCGAGGTCGAGATCGGCGGCGATCTGCCCGGCGAGACGACCTTCCGCGGCATGACCAAGGCGACGGTGACCCAGTCGACCACGGTGCCGGAAAACATCTCGCTGGCCGACCGCGAGGCGACGCTGCAGGACCTCGTCCGCCGCATGATGGACGACCTGAACGCCCGGCTGGACGCCGGCATCCGCAAGGACTTGGCGCCGATGGTGCGGCGGTAGGGTTTGGCGGCAGGGGAGGTCTTGCCCCCTCCCTAGCCCTCCCCCGCTTTCGCAGGGGAGGGGATTATCCTCCCTCTCCTGCGAAGCGGGGGAGGGAAGGGGCCCACGGCAAAGCCGTGGGAAGGGTGGGGGCAACAGCGCATTCCAAACGCAAAAAGGGCCGCCCCGTGGGGCGGCCCTTTCCGTTCCGATCCGTTTGGATCCGGTCCACTTTGGCCCGCTTAGTAGCGGTAGTGGTCCGGCTTGAACGGGCCCTCGACCTTCACGCCGATGTACTCGGCCTGCTTGGCGGAGAGCGTGGTCAGCTTGGCGCCGATCTTGTCCAGATGCAGGCGGGCGACCTTCTCGTCCAGGTGCTTCGGCAGGACGTAGACCTTGTTCTCGTAGCTGGCGGCGTTGGTCCACAGCTCGATCTGGGCCAGCACCTGGTTGGTGAAGCTGGCGCTCATCACGAAGCTCGGGTGGCCGGTGGCGCAGCCCAGGTTCACCAGGCGGCCCTGGGCCAGGACGATCAGGCGCTTGCCGTCGGGGAAGACGACCTCGTCAACCTGCGGCTTGACCTCTTCCCACTTGTAGTTGCGCAGAGCCTCGATCTGGATCTCGCTGTCGAAGTGGCCGATGTTGCAGACGATGGCGCGGTCCTTCATCTGGCGCATGTGGTCCAGCGTGATGACGTCGACGTTGCCGGTCGCGGTGACGAAGATGTCGCCCTGCGGGGCGGCCTCGTCCATCGTGACGACCTGATAGCCTTCCATGGCGGCCTGGAGCGCGGTGATCGGGTCGATCTCCGTCACCAGGACGCGCGCTCCCTGCGAGCGCAGCGAGGCGGCCGAGCCCTTGCCCACGTCGCCGTAGCCGGCGACCACGGCGACCTTGCCGGCCACCATCACGTCGGTGGCGCGCTTGATGCCGTCGACCAGCGACTCGCGGCAGCCGTAGAGGTTGTCGAACTTCGACTTGGTGACGCTGTCGTTCACGTTGATGGCCGGAACCTTCAGCGTGCCCTTCTTCATCATCTCATAGAGACGGTGGACGCCGGTGGTCGTCTCCTCCGACAGGCCGCGGACCTCGGCCAGCATCTCCGGATACTTGTCGTGCATGATCTGGGTGACGTCGCCGCCGTCGTCCAGGATCATGTTCGGGGTCCAGCCGGCATACTCACCGGTGGCCGGACCGCGCAGCGTCTGCTCGATGCACCACCAGAACTCCTCCTCCGTCTCGCCCTTCCAGGCGAAGACCGGGATGCCGGCGGCGGCGATGGCGGCGGCGGCCTGGTCCTGGGTCGAGAAGATGTTGCAGGACGACCAGCGGACGGTCGCGCCGAGAGCGGTCAGCGTCTCGATCAGCACGGCGGTCTGGATGGTCATGTGCAGGCAGCCGACGATGCGGGCGCCGGCCAGCGGCTTGGACTCGCCGAACTCCGCGCGCAGCGCCATCAGGCCGGGCATCTCGGTCTCGGCGATGGTGATTTCCTTGCGGCCCCACTCGGCGAGGCTGATGTCCTTGACCTTGAAGTCGGTGAAGTTGGCGGGCGCGGCCATCGGGGGGTCTCCTGGGCGGCTGTTTGCGGGACAGCAATGGTTCGGGGCGGGCGCACCGGCCCGCTTGTGGGGCTGGTGTAGCAGCGCCATCCGGCCCCCGCAAGCATAAAGATATCTTTATGTTTGTGGGATCGACCATTCGGCGGCGTCCGCTTCGCCCCGGCGGACCTTTTTCCCGGAGGCCGGCGTTCCCATAACCGGTCTGTGGCGGACGGGAGGCATGGGACGGGCGATGGCGCTGGCAGGATTGAGGGCACCCGGCTTCTGGACGAGGCTCGGCCGGCACGAATTGCGGCTTCTCGTCGGCATGGCGGTCAGCGCCGGGCTGATCCTGACCTTCGCCCTGCTGGCCGGCGAGGTGATCGAGGGCGAGACGGCGGCCTTCGACCGCGCGGTGCTGATGGCGCTGCGGGTGGCTGGTGATCCGGCGATGCCGCTTGGCCCGCCCTGGCTTCACAACGCGGCGCGCGACGTCACGGCGCTGGGCAGCATCACGGTGCTGTCTCTGATCACCGCGGTGACGCTGGGTTTCCTGCTGCTTCGGGGGAAGCGCGGGGCGTCGCTTCTGGTGCTGCTCTCGGTCGGCGGCGGCATGGCGATCAGCAGTCTGCTGAAAAACCAGATCGGGCGGGAGCGCCCGGACATCGTTCCCCACGGCGACATCGTCTTCACCGCCAGCTTCCCCAGCGGCCATTCGCTGCTGTCGGCGGTTGTCTTCCTGACGCTGGGCGCCATGCTGGCCCGCTTCGTCGAGGGGCGGCGGCAGAAGGCCTATGTGCTCGTCGTGGCGATGGCGGTGACGCTGCTGGTCGGGTGCAGCCGGGTCTATCTGGGAGTCCATTGGCCAACCGACGTCCTGGCGGGCTGGTGCGTCGGGGCGGGTTGGGCCGCGCTGTGCTGGCTCGTCGCCCTGTGGCTGCAAAGACGCGGTGCGGTCGAACCGGAGGGTGAAGCCGGACCGGTGCCGGATCGCACTTGACCCCGCCGGTCCTCAGCCGATATTTCGGGTGATCCCGCCGATCAACCCACAGCATGTCGATGCCCGAAGGCACTTTGGACCGTGAAACCCTGCAAGCCGTCGGCGTGCTGAAGCGCGCCGTGGACGAGGCGCGGGTGCCGGGCGTGCTGGAGTTCCGGCTGCTCTCCAGCGCGCTGGACCGCACTCTGGAAACCGAAGACCTGCATGAACTGAACGAGGCCAAGCGCGTTTACGAAACGCTGGACGGCGAATGCCGGACGCTGGTCGTGGAGCGTGCCACCAGCCTCGCCCATGCCGAGGCCGCCGAACGGCGGGCGCCGCATGAGGAGGTGGAGGCCGTGATCGTCCCCGTCGCTGCGGCGAAGCCGCAACCTCCGGCGTCGTCGCCTTCGGCGCCACCGGCCGGGCCCCCGCCGCGCCTGCGCGGCGGCAGGACGATGCGTCCGGCCACCGGTTTCCTGGCGGCGCTGAACGGCGTGCGCTCCGCCTCGCGGAGCCAGCCGCCGGGCCAACGGAAGGAGGACGCCGCGCCGGACAGCCGCGCCACCGCGAAGTCGCGGCTGATGGCGGCGGTGGAGGAGCGGCGCGAGAGCGACCACGGCGCGCGGTTCCATTCCGGCGGTCCAGTGTCGGACAGCGACTGATTGAGAGAGGATGATCACACAATGACAGCGTTCAGGGTCGGGGATCAGGTGACGATCCACAACAGCCAGACCGGCCCGGAGAGGATCGCCATGGTCGACGCCTTCACCGAGGGCAACCGCTGCATGGTGCTGTCCGACGGCACCAAATGGCGGGCGGACGGACAGCGCCAATGGCGTGTCGGCAGCGGCTACTACAAGGGGCCGGTGGTCGAGCGGACGCGGCCCGGTGACGTCGACATCGTGACCCGGCGCCGCGCCATCGGCGTGATCCGCAAGTTCGCCCAGGACCTGAACATGGAAAGCCCGTTCGACGCGGCGGCGCTGACCCGCATCGTCGAGCGGATCCAGGCGGAGCAGGCCGCGGCCCCCAAGCCCGCGGACTCCGAGGACTGAGGGGCACAAGCCTCCGGCCCCGTCCGTCGCGGGGCCGGAGGGCGGACCAGCCGTGTTGCGTTGGCATGCAAATGCGTATCATTATCATGGTATGCAGCCGTGAACCGGCTAGGCAACCGCATTCGGGCTGAACGCACATGATGGACAAGAGGAAGGGCGCGGCGCCTCGTCCAGCGCCGGTGCCGGAGGCGTCCGCTCCGGGCAAGGCTGCCCTCGGCGGCCAGGAGAACCGGCTGTCGCGTGGCCGTCTGATCGTCGCGCTGGACGCGCTGCTGTCGAAACGGAACGTCACGCTGGCCGCCCGCGACCTCGGTCTGCAAACCTCGGCGCTCAGCCGGCTTCTGGCGCAGATGCGCGAGGAGTTCGGCGATCCCCTGTTCATCCGCTCGGGCCGCGGTCTGGTGCCGACGCCCTTCGCCGAAGCGCTGCGCCCGCGCGTGCAGGCGCTGGCCCGCGGGATCGACGCCCTGTTCGAACCGTCGATGGAACGCCCGGCGCCCGACGAAACCTTCGATCCCCGCTGGAACGTGCCGACCGGTATCGACGCGCCGCCGCTTCAGGTCCGGCCCGCCGGCCTGCTGGAGGGGCAGCCGTCCCCAGCCCAGATCGACGCAAAGCTGGACAAGATCGGGCCGGACGCCTCCGCACAGGACCGGCTGGCCCGCCACATCGGCGTGCTGGGCGTCGCCGGCGGCGGCCACGGACGCCCGCTGACCGCCGAGGAGGCGGAGGAGGCGATGACCATCATCCTGGAGGGCGAGGCCGATCCGGTCCAGGTCGGCGCGCTTCTCGGCATGATGCGGATGCGCGGCTCCACCGCGCCGGAACTGGCCGGACTGGTGCGGGCGATGCGGGCGCATGTCGCCGCCGGGCTGGGCCGGACGATCCAGGCGGACATCGACTGGCCCTGCTTCACCTCGCCCAACTACCACAACCCGCCCTGGTTCTTCCACGCGGCGCGGCTGGTCGCTCAAGCCGGCCACCGGGTGCTGCTGCACGGCGGTACGGGCTGCAGCGCAGCGTCCGGCCGTTACGAGTTCATCGCGCCCACCGTGGGCATCCCCGTCTGCGCCAACGCGCGGGAGATCGCGGCGGCTCTGGCGGCGCAGCGGATCGCCTACGCGCCGCTCGCCGCCCTGTCCCCGCAGATCTACCGGCTGATCGGGCTGCACCGGCTGACCCAGACCCGCTCCGCCGTGTTCGAGGCCGTGCATCTGCTGAAGCCGGCTAAGGCCAAGACCTCCCTGCTGGGCGCGGCGAAGCCGACCTACCGGGAGCTGCACCGCGACGCCGCCCGCATCCTCGGCTGGAAGCACATGGCCGTGCTGGGCAGCGTGCGCGACGTCGCCCAGTTCACGCCCTTCCGTCCCTCCTCCATCCACCGTCTGGTCAACGGCGAGGCGGAGGACCTCATTCTCCCCGCCTGCATGGAGGAGCCGCCCCCCACGCCGCGCCCGCGCGGCACCAGCCTGGAGTACTGGCAGGGGGTGTGGACCGGTGCCGTGCGCGACGCGCGGGCCGAGCGCATCATCGTCGGCACCGCGGCCTTCGCCCTGTTCGCCCTTCCCGGCGCCACCGGGCCGGCCTTCGCCGACGCCCTGCGGCTGGCCGAACAGCTCTGGAAGGCCCGTCTCGGGCAGGGCGCGATGGCCGTGCAGAGTCCGCCCTGACGTAGAAAAGACGTTCGGCCGGCGGCGCTTCTGCATATTGCGAATAATTCTTATTATCGGCGTTGCTGCTTTGCAACAGTTGGGGTTCGTCCAGCCCCGCATGATCCTCTGAAAATCTCTGAACAGACACTTTAAATCATTGGAATGCATGCGAAAAACGGGTGTCTGGCCGCGCCGGTGCAAACCGCCGGTGAGCCCGCCATGAGCCTCCGACAAACAGCATATCCCTGCATGCGCTGGGGCTGAAGGGCGGTGATTTTGCAATTTAGAATTATTCTGAATGATCGCCGTTGAAGGGGCTGCCTCCCCGCTTGGTAGATACCCGCCGCTGATCGGCGCATCCGCCACGACGATTTTTCGGGAGAGCCTCATGTTGCAATCGAATGTCCCCGACCGCCTCCGACCCATCATCGCCGGCGCCGCCGCGACGGCGGGGCTGGCGATGTCCTTCTCCACCCTGGCGACGGTGGCCGAGGCTCAGACGGCCGGAACGGGGGCCGGGTCTGGCGCGGGGACCGCGCCGGGCACCGCGGCCGGCGCCGCCACTGTCCTCGACCCGGTTCGGGTGGGCGCCGACCGTCCGGCCGACACCGGGAACGTGAACGCCAAGCCCACCGGCATCTCCCGCCTGCCCGACACCGTCAAGGACACGCCCCGCGTCGTCAACGTCGTTCCGGAAGAGATCATCGAGCAGCAGCGCGCCACGACCCTGGAGCAGGTCCTGCGCAACGTCCCCGGCATCACCATCTCGACCGGCGAGGGCAACGGCGGCCAGAACGGCGACCAGTTCCGCATCCGCGGCCTGACCGCCCGCGGCGACATCTACACCGACGGCCTGAAGGACTTCGGCGTCTACACCCACGACGTCTTCAACACCGAGACGGTGCAGGTCTTCAAGGGCCCGTCGGGCAACGGTTTCGGCGTCGGCAACTCCGGCGGCGTCATCAACCAGGGCACCAAGAAGGCCGGGCTTGAGAAGCGCTACAACGTCGAGCAGTCGGTGGGCACCGGCCCCGTCTACCGCACCACGGTGGACGTGAACCAGCCGATCAACGAAACGACCGCGTTGCGCTTCAACGGCCTGTACCACGACCAGGACGTCGCCGACCGCGACGAGGTCGAGGCCAAGCGCAAGGGCTTCGCCGCCGACCTCGGCGTCGGGCTGGGCACCCCGACGACCTGGCATCTGAACTACTCCTACCTGAACGGCGAGAAGACGCCGGACATGGGTCAGCCCATGATCCGCGGCCGCGACGGCATCCTGCGTCCGGCGCCGGAGTTCGGGCTCGACCGCTCGACCTCCTACGTCCGCAACCTGGATCGTGACGACACCGACAACCACATCGTCACCTCGACCCTGGCCCACGAGGTCAGCAAGAATCTGTCCTTCTACAACGACAGCCGCTACAGCCATTACGAGCGCGATTTCGTCTCGACGGCCCCGGCGGCGCTGACCGCCGCGGCCAACACCGCCTTCCTGAACGGCGGCAACCCGGTGATCTCCTACGGGGCCGGCGGCGGCATGGCCTTCAAGCAGAAGGGCTGGGGCGTCCAGAACGTCGCGGGCGTGAAGGCGGAGGGCAATTTCCTCGGCCTCTACCACAAGGTGAACGGCGGCCTGGACCTGAATTACCAGAAGGACGAGCGGCGCGGCGGCACCTGGGTCAACCGCACCAACACCCAGACCATCCGCAACCCCAGCCACAACTACCCGGCCAACGCCTTCCTCACCTACCCGGCGACCGGTCTGCGTGAATCCAGCGTCGCCAACACCGGCCTGTTCGTCACCGACCGGGTGTGGCTGTTCGACCAGCTTTCGGTGCAGGGCGGCCTGCGCTGGGATTACTTCCGCACCACCTTCAAGTCCGCCGATCCGGCGGTGATCGGTGGCAACGACACCACCCGCACGCTCAGCCCGTCGGCCAGCCTGATCTACGAGCCGACGAAGGACGTGTCGCTGTACTTCTCCTACGCGCGCTCCAACAAGCCGATCGGCGTGGACATCGCCGCGCAGGTCACCAACGGCACGGCGGAGACGCCGCGCGCCGGGCGTGACTTCGATCCGGAAAAGACCGACCTGTACGAGATCGGCGGCAAGGCCGACTTCCTCGGCGGGCGGCTGGGTCTGAACGGCGCCCTGTTCCAGATCGAGAAGAGCAACACCTACTCGGTCGATCCGGCCACCGGCACGGTCACCGACGGCTTCTCCGAGGCCGGTCTCGGCACCCGCATCCGCGGCTTCGAGGCCGGGGTGAGCGGCAAGGTGGTCGAGGGCTGGAGCGTTTACGCCAGCTACGCCTACCTCGACGGCGAGATCAAGGAGTCGCGGACCAACGCCGCGGTCGTCGGCAACGAGGCCCCGAACGTGCCGAAGCACAACGCCAGCCTGTGGTCGACCTACGAGTTCGCCCCCGGCGTCGTGCCCGGCAAGGTCATGGTCGGTGGCGGCGTCCAGTACGCCTCGGAATACTGGGCCGACAGCGCCAACACGGGCCGCGTGCCGGAGACGGTCTCGCTGGACAGCGTGGTGTCCTACGAGATCAAGAACCTGTCCCTGGCGCTCAACGCCTACAACCTGACCGACCACCGCAACTACGCCTCGGCCTTCAACGCCTCGCGCGCGGTGCCGGCCTCGGGCCGCACCTTCATGCTGACCGCCGGCGTCACCTTCTGATTCCGGCCAGGCCGGACCGTTTCCCGGACCATCCTCCGGGGGCCGGTCCGGCCTTCTTCCATGTATAGGGCTTTTGCCGCCTAACCCTCTCCCCTCCGGGGAGAGGGTGGCCCGAAGGGCCGGTGAGGGGGGTGCGCTTTTGCCGGACGCACCGCCAAGCGCAACCCCCTCACCCTAACCCTCTCCCCAGAGGGGAGAGGGGACAAGCGGTGGGGTCGCCCTGTCTTCTTCTGCAAAAGGATTCCTCCCCGTGCTTCTGCAAATCCCCGACGTTCTGACCGCCGACGAGGTCGCCCATTGCCGCGCCGTGCTGGAGGCGTCGCCCTGGGTCGACGGCCGCGTCACCGCGGGCTCCCAGGCGGTGCTGGCCAAGAACAACCTGCAGATCCCGGAGGAGAGCAACACCGCCCGCGAGCTGGGCGTGGTCATCCTGAAGGCGCTGGGCCGCAACCCGGCCTTCAATTCCGCGGCCCTGCCGCTGCGCGTCCTGCCGCCCATGTTCAACCGCTACGACCTGGACATGACCTACGGCAACCATGTGGACAACGCCATCCGGGCCATTCCGGGCACCGGCGGCATGCGCATGCGGGCCGACGTCTCCACCACGATCTTCCTCAGCGATCCCGGCGAGTATGACGGCGGCGATCTCGTCGTCGAGGACACCTACGGCACCAAGGGCGTGAAGCTGCCGGCGGGGCACGCGGTGGTCTATCCGTCCAGCAGCCTGCACCGGGTGACCCCGGTGACGCGCGGCTCGCGCTGGGCCTCCTTCTTCTTCACGCAGTCGCTGGTCAAGGACGACGGGCTGCGGGCGATGCTCTACGACCTCGACGTGGCGATCATCGACCTGCGCCGGGAGTTGGGCGACCAGCACCCGTCCGTGCTGGCCCTGGTGAACCACTATCACAACCTGCTGCGGCGCTGGGCGGAGGTGTGATGGACGGGAGAGTGACCGCCGCCGTCACGGCGGCGGGGCCGGGCATCATCGACGTGCAACTCGCCCTGGGGCAGCAATGCCTCGACCGGGGCGGGGCCGAGCGGGCGCAGGCGGTGGAGTGGTTCCGCATCGCCGCGCGCAGCGGCGACCCCCGCGCCGTCAACATGCTGGGGCGCTGCCACGAGCACGGTTGGGGCGTGCCCGCGGACCCCGTCCTGGCCGCCGCTTACTACCGCCGGGCCGCCGAGTTGGGCGACGCCTGGGCGCTGTTCAATCTGGCCGACCTGCATTGCCGCGGCCTGGGCGTTCCGGCGGACGACGCCGAAGCCTACCGCCTCTACGCCGCCGCGGCGCGCGGGGGGAACGTGAAGGCGCTGAACATGCTGGGCCTGTTCCACGAGGCCGGGCGCGCGGTGGCCGAGGACGGTGCGGGCGCCCGCCAACTCTTCCAGGCCGCCGCCGAGGGCGGGGACTGCTGGGGCCGCTTCAACCACGCCCGGCTGCTGCTCCAGGACGGGCGGACGGAGGAGGCGCTGGCGTGGTTCGCGCGGGCGTTGGAAACCGGTTTCCCCGACTTTTACTTCGGCATGGCCGCCGCCCTGGCCGGCCAGCCCGACCCGCGCCTGCGTGCGTTGGCGCGACGGGCGGGGGATTTGGCGGAGGGCCGGTGAGGGGGATGCGCATGGTGGGACGTCCAGCAAAAGCGCAACCCCCTCACCCTAACCCTCTCCCCGGAGGGGAGAGGGGACAATCCATGAGGACACCCGCGATGAGCGTTCCCGCCGACACCGTCTCGCTCTACGACTACGAGCGCCACTTCACCGCCCGCGTCGATGCGGCGACCCGCGCCTACATCGCCGGGACCGGGGCGGACGGCATCACCCGGCAGGCCAACCGCGACGCCTACGACCGGATGCGCCTGATGCCGCGGGCGTTGCGCGACCTGTCGGGGGCCAGCGCGGCGACGAGCCTGTTCGGGCAGGCGATGCCCTATCCCATCCTGATCGCGCCGATGGCCTTCCACCGGCTGGTCCATCGCGACGGGGAGCGGGCCACCGCGCAGGCGGCGGGGCTGACCGGCACCTGGATGACCGTCAGCACCCAGTCCAGCGTGACGCTGGAGGAGGTCGCGGCGGCGGCCGGAGGGCCGCTGTGGTTCCAGATCTACACCCAGCCGCGGCCGGAGGATACGTTGGCCCTGGTGCGGCGGGCGGAGGCCGCGGGCTACCGCGCTCTGGTGCTGACGGTGGACGCGCCGGTCAGCGGCCTGCGCAACATCGAACAGCGCGCCGGCTTCCGCCTGCCGGACGGCATCGCCCCGGTCAATCTGGCCGGGCTGGCGCCGGACAGCTTCACTCCGACGCGGCCCGGCAGCCCGGTCTTCCAGGGCATGCTGCACGCCGCGGCCAGCTGGGACACGGTGCGCTGGCTGTGCGCCGAGACGCGGCTGCCGGTGCTGTTGAAGGGGATCATGAACCCCGACGACGTCGACCTCGCCGTCGAGGCCGGGGCGGCGGGGATCATCGTGTCGAACCATGGCGGGCGGACGCTCGACACGCTGCCTGCGGTGGCGGAGGTGCTGCCGCTGGTCGCCACCCGCGCGGCGGGCCGCCTGCCCATCCTGGCGGACGGCGGCATCCGGCGCGGCACCGACATCCTGAAGGCGCTGGCGCTGGGCGCCGACGCGGTGCTGGTGGGCCAGCCGGTGCTGCACGCCCTGGCGGTCGGCGGCATGGCGGGGGTGGCCCACATGCTGACCATCCTGCAGACCGAGCTGGAGGTCGCCATGGCGCTGAGCGGGCGGGCGCGGCTGGCCGACATCGACCGGTCGGTGATCTTCGACCCGCCGCGTTGGTGACTGGATTTCCCTCTCCCGCCCCGGGAGAGGGAAGGGGCCCGCGCGAAGCGCGGGAAGGGTGAGGGTTCCGGCAACGGGTTAGTGCTTCGATCCTCGTGCGACCCTCACCCGCCCGCTTTGCGGGCACCCTCTCCCGGGGCGGGAGAGGGGAGTGGATGCTCTTACTGATAGTACAGCGCGATGCGCTGGCCGGCGTTCTCCATCACCTGGGCCTCGACGCCGTAGACGTCGCGGATGACGTCGGGCGTGATGATGGCCTCCGGCGGTCCCTGGTGCACGACACGGCCATCGCGCATCGCGACGATGCGGTCGGAGTAGCAGGAGGCGAAGTTGATGTCGTGCAGCACCAGCACGACGGTCTTGCCGAACTCGTCGGCGGTGCGGCGGAACAGCTTCATCATCGCCACCGCGTGCTTGACGTCGAGGTTGTTCAGCGGCTCGTCGAGCAGGATGTATTCGGTGTCCTGGCACAGCACCATGGCGATGAAGGCGCGCTGGCGTTGACCGCCCGACAGCTCGTCCAGGAAGCGGCCGGCCAGCGGCTCCAGGTCCAGATAGCGCAGCGCCTTGGCGATGTGCTTGCGGTCCTCGTCGGTCAGGCGGCCCTTGCTGTGCGGGTATCGGCCGAAGGCGACGAGGTCTTCCACCGTCAGGCGGGACATGATCTGGTTGTCCTGGCGCAGGATGGACAGGCGGCGGGCCAGCACCTCGCCCGGCGTGGTGGTCACGTCCAGCCCGTCGATTTCCACCGTGCCCGAGGACATCGGCAGCAGGCGGCTGATGATCGACAGCAGGGTCGACTTGCCCGCCCCGTTCGCCCCGATCAGCGAGATCACCCCGCCCGCGGGAAGAGACAGGGACACCCCGTCGAGGACGACGGTGCCGTTGTAGCGCTTCGTGATGTTCTTGACGTCGATCATCGGGCCGAACCCCGCACCAGGATGAACAGGAAGGCGAGACCGCCCACGAACTCGATGACGATGCTGAGCGCGGCGTTGTAGCCGAACACCCGCTCCAGCACGAGTTGGCCGGCGACCAGCGTCAGCACGGCGAGGAGCACCGCGGCGGGCAGGATCAGCGCGTGCCGGTGCGAGCGGACCACCAGATAGGCGAGGTTGGCGACCAGCAGCCCGAAGAAGGTGATCGGCCCGACCAGAGCCGTGGACACCGACACCAGGATGGACACCATCACCAGCACCGCCATCACCGCGCGCCGGTGCTCCACGCCGAGGTTGATCGCGGCGTCGCGCCCCAGCGCCAGCACGTCGAAGGTGCGCCGCCACCGCCAGCCGACCAGCGACACCGCCAGCACGACCAGCGCCGACACCGTCAGCAGTTCGACGTCCACCCGGTTGAAGTTGGCGAACAGCCGGTCCTGCACCGTCAGGAACTCGTTGGGGTCGATGATGCGCTGAAGGAAGCTGGTCAGGCTGCGGAACAGCACGCCGAACACGATGCCGACGAGGAGCAGCAGATGCAGGCTGCGCCGGTTGTCGCCCCGCCCCGCGCCGTTGAACAGCCACCAGTAGAGCAAGCCGGAGAAGACGACCATCGACGCCACCTCGATGCCGAAGCGCAGCCGCGGGTCGAGCGACGCCACCAGCCCGCTGCCGAACTGAAAGACCAGCAGCGTCTGGATCATCCGGTAGAGATGGTCGAAGCCCATCACCGAGGGGGTGAGGATGCGGTTGTTGGTGATCGTCTGGAACAGGACGGTCGACACGGCGACGGCGTAGCCGACCAGCACCATGGCGGCGATCTTGGTGCCGCGGAAGGCCAGGATGAAGTCCCACTTGCCCCGCGCGCCCAGCGTCATGAACAGCGCGATCGACAGCAGGGTCAGCGCCGACAGGCCGCCCAGGACGACCATCGGCGAGAGGATGCGGCGGTCAGCCGGCATGGCCGTTCCTCCGCAGCAGGAGATAGAGGAACAGGGCGCTGCCGATCACCCCCATCATCGTCCCGATCGGGATCTCGTAGGGATGGATCACCAGCCGCCCGGCGATGTCGCAGGCCAGCACCAGCCCGGCCCCCATCAGCGCGACCCAGGGCAGGGACCCGCGCATGTTGTCGCCGCGGACGAGGCTGACGACGTTGGGAACGATCAGCCCCAGGAAGGGGATCATGCCGCAGGTGGCGATCACCGCCGCGGTGGTCATCGACACGATGACCAGCCCCAGCGCCATCACCTTGCGGTGGTCGATGCCCAGGTTGGTGGCGACGTCCCGCCCCATCCCGGCGACGGTGAAGCGGTCCGCCGCCAGATAGGCGACGCCGGTCAGGGCGGCGCTCAGCCACAGCAGCTCGTAGCGGCCGAGCAGGATGGCGGAGAAGTCCCCGGTCTCCCAGCCGCGCACCGACTGGATCAGGTCCTGGCGGTAGGCGACGAACTCAGTCATCGCCGTGATGACCCCGCCCAGCATGATGCCGACAAGCGGCACCACCAGCGGCGAGCGCAGCGGCACCTGCCGCAGGATCGCCAGGAACAGCCCCGTCCCGGCCAGCGCGCACAGGCTGGCGACGGCCATGCGCCCGAACACCGGCATCTCCGGCGCCAGCAGCGAGACCATCATCATGCCGAAGATGGCCGATTCCGCGGTGCCGGCGGTGGAGGGCTCCACGAAGCGGTTGCGCACCAGCATCTGGAGGAGCAGGCCCGACACCGCCATGGCGGCGCCGGCCAGGATCAGGGCCAGCGTCCGGGGCAGCCGGCTGACCAGCAGCACCTGGGTGGCCTGATCCGGGGCGCCACCCGGAGTGCCACCGAACAGCGTCGCGAGGCTCACGTCGCTGACGCCGACGAACAGGCTCCAGACGGCCAGCAGGCCGATGCCCACGGTCGCCAGCGGGAGCGTGGCGATTGGCAGGGTCTTCACGGGTCAGGACTTCTTGGACAGCGCCGCCAGAAGATCGTCCACATCCTGCTGGAGCGCCGACAGCCCGCCGCCGACGATGTACCAGTTGCCGCCGTTCAGATAGACGACCTGATTCTTCTGCCAGGCGGTGGTGCGGCGGACGATGTCGTTGTCGAGGAACTGCCGAGCCGGCTTGCCGTCCTGCCCGATGGCGGCGTCGCGGTCGATCACGAACAGCCAGTCCGGGTTGGTCTCCAGGATGAATTCGAAGGAGATGGCCTGCCCGTGGTTGGCGACCTTCAGGTCGGGGGCGGCCGGCTGGATGCCGAACTCCGAGTGCAGGATGCCGAAGCGCGATCCCGGCCCGTAGGCGCTCATCTTGCCGCCGGTGGTCAGGACCAGCAGGCCCTTGCCGGCGTTGCCCGCCACCGCCTTCAGCTCGGCGATGGAGGCGCGCAGCCGGTCCAGCTTCTGCTTGACCTCGGCGGTCTTGCCGAAGATGCGGCCCAGCGTCTCGGCGTTTGCAATCGAGCTGTTCAGGAAGTCTTTCTGGTCGGTCGTCATGTCGAGCGTCGGCGCGATGCGCGACAGCTCGGCGTATTTCGGGGCGGAGCGGCCGCCGGCGATGATCAGGCCGGGCTCGGCGGCGTTCACCGCCTCGTAGTCGGGCTCGAACATGGTGCCGATCTTCGCATAGGACGGCCCGTCATACTTGGCGAGGTGCGGCGGCTTCAGCCCCGTGGGCACCCCGGCGATCGCGACGCCCAGCGCGTCGAGCGTGTCCAGCGCGGTCATGTCGAAGACCAGGACGGGGTCGAGCTTGGCGGGAAGCCGGGTCTCGCCCTGCGCGTGCCGCACCGTCATGTCCTGGGCGTAACCCGGGATGGGCGCCAGGGCGGCGAGGCCGACCACGGCGGCGGTCATGGCGAGGGCGTGGCGTCGGGTCAGCTTCATCCTTGACTCTCCTTCAACTTTGCCGGGACGGCCTATGCCGGAAGGGCGGGCGCACTGTGGTCCGGATTCCTGCGGAACGTCAATGCGAATTCCTCGCATTCGCAGTATGTTGGCTGGGCGTGGCTGAGGACGGCTGCGTCCCCTCTCCCGGGGCGGGAGAGGGAATAAGCGTCTCGGGGACTTGTGTTTCGACATGTCACGATATATCTTTGACCTATCAAAACGCAGTGGAGCCTCTGTCATGAGGTTTTTCCCGAATCCCTTCTGCGGCCGGATGCGCCGCCATCATCCCGGCCCGCACGGCGATGGCCCCCATGGCGGCGGTCCCCGTCACGGCGGCGGCCGTCACGCCGCGGAAGGAGGCTGGGGTCATGAGCGTCACGAGCGGCGCGGTGGGCGCGGCGGCCGGCGCGGCGTCTTCGAGGCGTCGGAACTGCGGCTGGTCCTGCTGCGGCTGATCGCTGACGAGCCGCGGCACGGCTACGACCTGATCCGCGCCGTCGAGGAGCTGACCGGTGGCGGCTATGTGCCCAGCCCCGGCGTGATCTACCCGACCCTGTCGCTGCTGGAGGAGATGGGTCACATCGCCAAGGCCGACGCCGAAGGCGCGCGCAAGCCCTTCGCCGTGACCCCGGAGGGCACCGCCCAGCTCGCCCAGGACGCGGCCACCGTCGACGCCCTGTTCGCCCGCCTCGCCGCCCTGGCGACCCGGCGGGCCCACACCGACGGCGCCCCGATCCGCCGCGCCATGGAGAATCTGAAGGCCGTGCTGATGCACCGGCTGGGGCGCGAGGGCGTCGACGCGGACACGGTGCACGCCGCCGTTTCCATCCTCGACGAGGCGGCCCAGCGCATCGAACGTCTTCCCTGAATCACCGGCCTGAATCACCGTTGCCAAACAGAAGGATCATCATGAGACACGCCAGCAGCGTCCGCGTCCCGACCCCGAACGGCAGCCGCTACCTCCAGCAGCTCTGCAAGCACTGGGCGCACAATCTGACGGTGGAGTACACGCCGGAGGCGGGGAGCGTCGTTTTCCCGCGCAACGCCCGCGGCGCCGATTGGCCGGGCGACGCCATCCTGACGCTCCAGGCCCGGCCGGACGCGCTGGACTGCCGGCTGGACACCAGCTCCGCCGAGCATCTCGCCGCCCTGAAGGGTGCGCTGGAACGCCATCTCGACCGCTTCGCCTTCCGCGAGGTTCCGCTGTCCTACCCCTGGCAGGACGAGGCGGCCTGACCCGGCCGCTCTCCTTGTCCTTGTTGCGGCAGGGGATTTTGTCACCGGAATGTTCCCCGGCATGCATGGATATGCCTTGAACTCCCCTGCCCGAATACGGGAAGAACCATTTTGAAGGAACAGGGATGGCAGGAGGGGGCAACCATGCCGAATCGCGGCAATGGTGGGGTGGGGCGTTTTTCCGGCTGGCGTGCCGTCCTGGCCGCCTGCGCCGTCGCGGCGCTCGGCGCCGTCGCGCCGGCCGCGTCGGCGGCGGAGCTGTCGATCGTCTTCACCTCGACGATGGCCGACATCGAGCCGGTGGAGGGCGAGGGCGGCCTCGCCAACCTCGCCACGCTGCTGCGCACCAAGCGGGCGGAGGGCAACACGCTGTTCCTGCACGGCGGCGCGTCGCTGACCGCGGGCGTCCTGTCCACCTTCGACCGCGGCGCCCACATGATCGACCTGCTGAACGAGCTTCAGCCCGACATGATGGCGGTGACCAAGCGCGACCTCGGCTTCGGCAAGGACGAGCTGACCCTGCGCAGCTACGAGGCGCGCTTCCCCTTCGTCAGCGCCACCACCATCGACCGCAACACCGGCAAGGTGATGGAGGGGCTGGAGCCGTCGGCGCTGCTCGACACGCCGGTGGGCAGGATCGGCGTGGTCTCGGCGATCTCGCCGGACCTGACGGTCCAGTACATCGTGCCGGACATCGAGGTGCGCCCGCCCGCCATGATCGCGGCGGAGGCCCGCGCCCTGCGCGCGCAGGGGGCCGACTATGTGGTCGCCATCCTGGACAACGCCCCGGAGGCGGTGGAGGCTCTGCGCGGCGAGCCCGCCATCGACGCGCTGCTCCAGCTCTCCGCCACCGGCAAGGACGTCTTGGAGGCCGATAAGGGCAAGCTCTTCGGCGTCCATGTCAACGTGAAGGGATCGGCCTTCGTCCTGCGGCTGGACGGCGACGGCAAGGCGCCGCCCGCGCTGGCCGGCGCCGCCATCGTGCCGCTCGCGGGGCTGCCGCCGGACCCGGCGATGGAAAAGCGGGTCGGCGTCTATTTGGCCCGTCTGTCGGAGCTGCTGGACATCACCATCGGGACGACGGCGACCCCGCTCGACACCCGCCGCGCCGCGGTGCGCACCGGCGAGAACGCCTTCGCCTCGCTGATCGCCGACGCCATGCGCGGCCATTTCAACACCGACGCGGCCTTCATCAACGGCGGCAACATCCGCGGCAACCGCCAGTACGAGGCGGGGACGGTGCTGACCCGCCGCGACATCCAGCGCGAACTGCCCTTCCGCGACACCATCATCGCCGTCACCCTTCCCGGCAAGGCCCTGCGCGAGGCGCTGGAGGTCAGCGCCGCCGGGGTGGAGAACCAGAAGGGCAGCTTCCTCCACCCGTCCAACATGGCGGTGGTCTACGACCTGAAGCAGCCGGCGGGCAGCCGCGTCGTCTCCGTCACGGTGGGCGGCAAGCCGCTCGACCCGGACGCCCGCTATTCGGTCGCCCTGCCCAACTATCTGGCCCAGGGCGGCGACGGCTACGGCATGCTGAAGTCGCCCGGCGCTTCCTCAGGAGCCAGCGGCAAGCTGCTGTGGGAGATCATGGCCCAACATCTGACCGACCGCGGGACGGTGTCGCCCCGCATCGACGGCCGCATCACCGAGCGTTGATGACGACGGAGCCCGCCACGACCGCGCCGGTCCCGCGCGCGCCCTTCCGGGGCGGCGTCGGGCGGCGCGTCGGGCTGGGCCTGCTGGTGATGGTGGGTGTGCTGCTGGGCGTGTCGGGTGCCGCGCTCTACGACCTCGCGCAGTTCCGCCACGCCCTGTCGGACCTGTCCAACGGGGCGCTGCCGCGCATCACCACCGGGGCGGTGCTGAACGGCGGCCTGCAGCAGGTGCTGTCGCAGGCAACCCGGCTGGGCGGTGCGACCAGCCACCCCGAACGGCGGGTCACCCTGGCCGAGCTGACGGCCAACCTGACGGCGGTCACCCGGTCGGCCCAGGCCCTGTCGGACATCGAGGGCGGCGCCACGCTGGCCGGCGTCCTGGGGACGCTCGTCCCGACGCTGGCGGACCTCGACCGGCTGGTCGCCGAGCGCATCGACGCGGCGGCGCGCAGCGACGACGCGCTGGACGAGACCCGCCGCCTGTCGGCGGAGGCCGGCGCGCTGGTCGCCGCCGTGCTGCCGACCCTGCCGCCGGACCGGCTGGGGCCGCTGACCGCCTGGACCAACACGGTCAACCGTGTCCTGAACGAAAGCACCCACGCCGGCAACAGCCGCTTCCAGCGCGAGATCGCGCGCGCCCAGCGGGACGCGGCGGCGGCGCTGTCGGCCCTGCCGGCGCTCCACGCCGGGCTGCCGCCCGAACAGGCGGAACGCTTCGCCGCCCTGCACCGCCGGCTGGAGACGGCTCTGCTCGGCCCCTCCGGCCTGCTGCCCAGCCTGATGGAGCGGCAGGCGGCCATCGCCCGCAGCAAGGCGCTGACCAACCAAGTGCTGGTGATGGTCGAGGAGGTCGTGAAGATCGCCCACGCGCTGTTCGAACGGATCAACGCGGCGGCGGCGGACGAGGCGGACGGCCTGTCCGAACTGGCCGCGACGCAGAACCGCATCCTGGTCGGGCTGGGGGCGCTGGGCTTCCTGGTGGCGCTCGGTGTGTATCTGTACCTGCGCCGCTTCCTGACCCTGCGTCTGGTCCGGCTGAACGACGCGGTGCTCGACCGGGTGGAGGGGCGGGAGACGCCGCTGCCCGATGGCGGCACCGATGAGATCGCCACCATCTCCCGCTCGATCCGCCACTTCCTCGACGAGATCGCGCGCCGCCAGCAGCAGGTGGAGGAGGCCCGCCGCCGCGCCGAGGAGGCGTCGCGCGCCAAGGGCGATTTCCTGGCGAACATGAGCCACGAGATCCGCACGCCGATGAACGCCATCCTCGGCCTCAGCCACCTCGCCCTGCGCGCCGGGCCGCCGCCGCGCCAGCGCGGCTACCTGACGCGGATCCGCGCCTCGGCAACCGCGCTGCTGGGGATCATCAACGACATCCTCGACGTCTCGAAGATCGAGGCGGGGATGCTGACGCTGGAGCGCGTGCCCTTCGACCTGTCCGCCGTGCTCGACATGGTGGCCGGCACCGCCGCCCTGTCCGCCGAGGAGAAGGGGCTGGTGCTGCGGCTGGAGGTCGCCCCGGACGTGCCCACCGCCCTGCTGGGCGACCCGCTGCGGCTGGGGCAGGTGCTCCTCAACCTCGTCAACAACGCGGTGAAGTTCACCGAGAGCGGCAGCGTGGTACTCGGCGTGGCCGCCGCGCCGCGCGGGACGGAGGATGCGGAGACCGAGCTGCGCTTCGCCGTGCGCGACACCGGCATCGGCATGACGGCGGAGCAGGTGGCCCGCCTGTTCCAGCCCTTCGCCCAGGCCGACAGCTCGACCACCCGCCGCTACGGCGGGACCGGGCTGGGGTTGGCGATCAGCCGGCGGCTGGCCGTCATGATGGGCGGCGGCATCGCCGTGGACAGCGCCCCCGGCCTGGGCAGCACCTTCCGCTTCACGGTCACGGTCGGCGTGCAGGACGGCGCCGCGACGGCGCTGCCCGCCGCTTTGGCCGATCCGGGGCTTGCTGCGGGCTTGCGGGTGGACGAGCCGCTGCGCGGCCTGCGCGTGCTGGTCGCCGACGACAACGCTGTGAACCGGCTGGTCGCGCGCGAGCTGCTGGAGGACGCCGGGCTGGTCGTCACCGCGGTCGGCAGCGGCGGGGAGGCGGTGCGGCTGGCGCTGGAGCCGGGGGCGGGCTACGCCGCGCTGCTCACCGACGTCCAGATGCCGGACATGGACGGCTTCGCGGTGGCGCGGGCGATCCGCCGCCAGTGCGGCCCCGACCGCCTGCCGATCATCGCCATGACCGCCCACGCCTTGGAGGAGGAGCGGCGGCGCTGTCTGGACGCCGGCATGGACGACCACATCGCCAAGCCGGTGGAGCCGCACCGCCTCGTCGCCGTGCTGAATCGCTGGCTGAAGCCGTTCGGGCGGCGGGAGGCCTTGCTGGTTGCCAAGGCCGCGGAGATGGATGCCGTGCTTCCTGACGGCTTGGAGGGGTTCGACCTCGCCCCGGCGCTGGCGCGGATGAACGGGCGGGCGCGCACGCTGCGCCGGGCGATCCTCGACTTTCTCGACCGCTACGGCGACGCGCCGGTCCGGCTGGAGCATCTGCGCAGCGCGGGAGACGGACCGGCGCTGGAACGCTTCGCCCATGGGGTGCGCGGCAGCGCCGGAACGGTCGGCGCGATGGCCGCCAGCGCCGCCGCCGCGGCGCTGGAGCTGGCGGCGCGCGAGGAGCGGTGGGAGGTGATCCCAGGGCTCGTGGCCGATCTGTCCGCCGCCCTCGGTCCCGCGCTGGCTTCGGCGGAAACGCTGCGCGCCGCGGAGATCGCCGTGGAGGTCGTGCCGGAAATCCCGGCGGTTCCTCTCGTCGACCCGGACACGCTGGACGAGGCGCTGCGCGCGCTGGAGGAGGCGTTGCGCAGCGGCAGCCTGTCGGCGGCGGCCCGCTTCGACGCTCTGCGTGGCCTGCTGGCCGGGCGCGGCCATGACGAGGCGATGGACAAGATGGGGCGGGCCGTGGAAGCGTTGGATTTCGCTGCGGCCCGCGCGGCGCTGGAACGGCTCACCGCCGCATGGATCAGGGAACGGGACCGGGAGACGACGCCGTGAGCGGTGGTCACATTCTGATCGTCGATGACGACACGGCCAACATCCGCGCGCTGGCCAGCGTGCTGGAGGACCGGCACGAGGTGCGTTTCGCGACCTCCGGCCGCCGCGCGCTGGAGCTGGCCTCCGCCGACCCGCCGGAGCTGGTGCTGCTCGACGTGATGATGCCGGGGCTGGACGGCTACGCGGTGTGCCGGCTGCTGAAGACCGACCCGGCCACCGCCGACGTCCCGGTGATCTTCATCACCTCGCTGTCCAGCCCGGAGGAGGAGGCCTTCGGGCTGGAGACCGGAGCCGTCGATTACGTGACCAAGCCCTTCAGCCCGGCCATCGTGCGCGCCCGCGTCGCCACCCACCTGTCGCTGCGCCGGGCCAACCGCAGCCTGAAGGACGAGAACGAGCATCTGGAGGCGCTGGTCCGCGAGCGCACGCGCAAGCTGGCCCAGGCCCAGCGCGAGAAGATGGCGGCGCTGCGCCAGATGGTCGCCGGCGTGGCCCACGAGATCAACACGCCCATCGGCGTGGCGCTGGGCAGCGCGTCGCACCTCGGCGACCGGGTCGCCGCGATGACGGAGCGGCTGGCCGCCAACCAGCTCCGCCGCGCCGAGCTGGAGCGCTTCCTGGCGAGCGCCGGGGAGCTGGCCGCCCTGCTGTCCGGCACCATCGCCCGCGCCGGGGAGATCGTGCGCTGCTTCAAGGGGGTGGCGGCGGACCACGGCGGGCTGCGCCAGACCATCGCGCTGAGGCCCTTCCTGGAGCAGGTGACGGAGAGCCTGCGTCCGCAGTGGGAGCCGCTGGGGCATCGCATGGCCGTGGACTGCCCCGCCGACCTGCGCATGGTCAGCAACCCGGCGATCCTGTCCGCGGTCCTGGAGCAGCTCGTCCGCAACGCGCTGGAGCACGCCTTCCCGGGTGGGCGGAACGGGCTGGTGACGGTCGGGGCCGCGGCGTCGGGGCCGGAGACGGTTTTGCTGTCCGTCGCCGATGACGGGGCCGGCATCGCGGAGGGGACCGCCGGGCGCATCCTGGAGCCCTTCTTCACCACCCGCCGCGGCACCGGCTCGGTCGGGCTCGGCCTGAACATCGTGGACAATCTGGCGTCGGACCGGCTGGGCGGGTCCTTCACCATCGCCTCGCGCACCGGCGGCGGTACCCTGGCGACCCTGCACCTGCCCGCCCGCACCCCGCCGGATCTGTGAGCCGGGGTGCGGCGGCGGGATTTCAGCCCCCAAGACCCTCCCACGCAGCAAAGGACCCGGCGGGCGGGGACAGGTACAGGCTGGGCACCCAGCCGTCGGGAATCGGGACGGTCGCCGCGTGGGTCCGGCCGTGGGCCAGCAGCTTCGGCAGGACGTGGGTGTGCGGACCCTCCGGGCTGCGGCCGTCGGGCGGCGGGATCGGCTGGCTGACCTCGATCCGGCCGAACGGGCCGATGAAGACGCGGTCGGGGCTGAGCGCCGGCAGGTCGGGCGGCAGGGGATTGCCCGGCGCCAGAAGCTCCGTCCCGACCACCGCGCGCAGGCGGGCGATGGTGGCGGGGTCGGCGCTGCGCACGCAGACGTCGGTCTGGAAGACGTTCAGCCCGAGGTCGAACAGCCGGGCGTCGCGGTCCGCCCCGGCGATCGCCTCGCGGTCGGGACCCAGCTCGGTCACCACGCGGCGCCGGTTCATCGCGGCGACGTGACGGGGCAGGCAGAGGGCCACGGCGAGGCTGCCGTTGCGTGTTCGGTAGGGCACCGCGCGGATGGCCGGTGTGGGGCGCAGGCGCAGCCCGCCGCGGGCGGTCCGCGCCTCCAGCTCCGGGCCGTCGTCGCGCAGGGCGACGGGTTCGTCCGGGTCGCGGACGAACTCCGCGATGGCGCCGAACGCGCCGAGGCTCCAGCCGGTGGCCGGGTCGTTCAGCGCGTCGCGCAGCAGGGAAGACAGGTCGCTCATCAAGGCGTCTCCGGTTGGCGAGTCGGGGATGGCAGGGCGTGCCAGGGAAGCAGGAAGGGTTCGCCGCCGGCCTCGCCCCGGTGGACGGCGATGCCGTAGGCGGCGCGCAGGTGGGCGTCGGTGAGCACCCGCGCGGGCGGTCCGTCGGCCAGCACGCCGCCGCCCGACAGCAGGATCAGCCGGTCGCAGAAGCGGGCGGCCAGAGTCAGGTCGTGCAACACCGCCACCACGCCGCTCCCCCGGCGGGCGGTGTCGCGCAGCAGCGCCATGCAGGCGAGCTGGTGGCCGGGATCGAGCGCGGCGACCGGCTCGTCGGCCAACAGGACGGGCGCTTCGGTCGCCAGGGCGCGGGCGAGCAGGACGCGCATCCGCTCGCCCCCCGACAGGGTGCCGACGATCCGCCCGCGCAGGTGGGCGGCGTCGGCGGTGGCGAGCGCCCGCTCCACCGCCGCGCGGTCCGCCGCGGTGATTCCGCCCAGCGCGCCGCGGTGGGGCAGCCGACCCAGCAGGACCAGTGCCTCGGCGCGCAGCGGCCAATGCACCGGGCCGCTCTGCGGCAGATAGGCGATGCCGCGGGCGAGCGCCCGGCGTCCGACTTGTGCCGCGGACTTTCCATCGAAGGTGACGCGGCCCGCCGCCGGCTCGGCGAGACCGGCGAGGAGGCGCAGCAGGGTGGTCTTGCCGGCGCCGTTCGGGCCGATCAGCCCGGTGAAGGCGCCGGGCTCGATGGCGAGGCTGACGTCGGTCAGGATGGTCCGCCCGCCGGCTTTGGCCGAGAGGCCGTGGGTTTCGATGCGCATCACGTCTCCTCCCGCCGCAGCCGGGCGATCAGGACGATCAGGAAGGGCGCCCCGATCAGGGCGGTAACCACGCCCAGCTTCAGTTCGGGCCGCGTCGGCAGCAGCCGGACCGCGATGTCCGCGGCCAGGGTCAGGCACGCCCCGGCGAGGCCCGCCAGCAGCAGCAGCCGTCCCGGCCGCGCCCCGGCCAGCGGGCGCATCAGGTGCGGCGCCACCAGCCCGACGAAGCCCACGGCGCCGGTGACCGACACCGCGCTGCCCACCGCCAGCGCCGCCCCGGCGATCAGCCGGACGCGCAGCCCGGTGAGGTCGAAGCCCAGGCTGCGCGCCGCGTCCTCTCCCAGGGTCAGCGCGTCGAGCGCGCGGGCGCCGGACAGGCAGAGCGCCCAGCCCGCCAGCATCGGCGGCAGGACGAGCCAGAGCTGGTCGGTGCCGCGGTCGGCCAGCGACCCCATCAGCCAGAACACGATCTCCAGCGCCGCGTAGGGGTTGGGGGCGAGGTTGAGGGCCAGCGCGGTCAGCGACCCGGCGAGGCTGTTGATGGCGATGCCGCCGATGACCAGCGCCGTCGTTCCGGCCCCCCGCGCCGCCATCAGGTTCAGCAGCACCGCGGCGGTGGCCGCTCCGGCCATGCCGCCGAGCGGCAGGGCCAGCGACAGCGCGGCGGACAGGCCGCTGTAGAAGACGATCACCGCGCCCAGCGCCGCGGCGCTCGACACGCCGACCAGCCCCGGTTCGGCCAGCGGGTTGCGCAGCCAGCCCTGCATCGCCGCCCCGGTCAGCCCCAGGCTGAAGCCGACCAGCAGGCCGATCAGGGCGCGCGGCAGGCGCAATTCGGCCAGCACCAGCGCCCCCAGGGTGGGGCGCCCGGCGAGCCAGTCGGACAGGGCGACGCCCAGGTCGAACGGCACATAGCCGACCGCCGCCGACACCGCGCAGAGCGCCAGTGCCAGACCCGTCAGCCCGGCGACCAGGGCGGGGTAGGGGATGCGGGACTCCCACGTTGCGGCAGCCGTCATGGCAGGGCCTCCCGCGCGGCAGCCAGCCGTTCCGCGGCCTCGGCGATCTGCGGGCCGGGGCAGGTCCACAGGCGGGAGGGCAGCGACACGGTGCGGACCTGACGTTTCAAGGCCTTCAGGGCCGGGTGGTGCAGCAGGGCGCCGGCCAGCGACGGCGGCGCGTCGGGTGCGGCGTCGACGATCAGCACGTCCGCCCCGCCCAGAATGATGGCCTCAAGCGGCAGGGCGCCCTGGCTGCCCAGCGGCAGGCGGTCGGCCATGTTCTCCAGCCCGGCGCGGGTCAGGAGTTCGTCGACCAGCGACCCGGACCCGGCGACGAAACCGTTGGGGCGCAGCACCACCGCGGTCGGGCGCGGACCCGGCGCCGCGGCGGGCAGGGCGTCGAGGCGGGAGAGCAGGTCGGCGACCAGCGCCTCCCCCCGGTCCGGCTCGCCGACGGCGCGGGCGAGGCCGCGGATCTGCTCCGCCACCCCCGCCACGCTCTGCGGGACGTCCAGCTCCAGCAGCGGGGCGTCCAGCCGCGTCAGCAGCCCGACCGCGACCCGCGTGGTGTAGCGCCCGGCGACGATCAGGTCGGGGTTGAGCGGCAGGATCTGCTCCGCCGTCCCGTGGTTGACCGGCACCCGCAACGCCAGCGCCGCGACGGTGGAGGCGCGGGGATCGCGCGCCAGCCACGTCACCGCGGCGAGGCGCTCCGGCCCGACCAGCCGCAACAGCAGCTCGTCGGCGCAGAGATTTAGGGAGACGATGCGCTGTGGTTTGCTGGGCGGCTTTGCGGGCGGCGCCTCCCACGCCGCCGCCGGCCCTCCCGCGATCAGCAGGAGGGCGGCGGCCAGCCCGACAAAGGTGGGCCTCACAGCGACAGCCGCAGCCCGAGATACCCGGCCCGTCCCGGCGCGCCGTAGGTCCAGACCTCCTGATACCGGCGGTCGAACAGGTTCTCCACGCGCCCGAAGAGTTCGACTCCTTCGGACAGCGCGTAGGAGCCGGCCATGTTGACCAGCGTGTAGGGCGCGAGATTCACGACCTGCCGGTTGTAGAAGGGATCGTAGGCCCAGTCGCTGGACCGCCCGTTGTAGACGACGCCGAGGTTGGCGTTCGCCCGGTCCTCCAGGAAGCGGTGGTTGACGGTCAGGCTGGCGAGCTGCTTGGGCCGGCGCACCAGTTCCACCCCCGTGGAATCCTCGCCGTCGGTCCAGGTGTAGGAACCGCGGATGGTCAGCCGGTCGACCGGCTCCACCGACAGGCCAAGTTCGAAGCCGCGGATGTGGGACTCGCCCGGCATGTTGACGGAGGTCCGCCCGGTGCCGGTGATGAGGTCGCGGATGCGCTGGTCGAACCACGTGCCGTCCACGGAGGCCCGCGTGCCCCACAGCGCCTGATCGAAGCCGGCGTCCCAGCCGCGCGCCCGTTCCGGCTTCAGGTTCGGGTTGCCGGCGTAGGTGGCGGTGTAGCCGTACAGCTCGAACAGGGTCGGATTCTTGACGCCGGTGCCGTAGGAGGCGCGCAGCTTCGTCCCGCTCTCTTCGATCAGATAGGCCGCCGTGGTGCGCCATGTGGTGGCGTCGCGGAACAGGTCGTTCGCGTCGTGGCGGACGCTGCCGGTCAGGGTCAGCCGGTCGAACAGCCCCAGCTTGTACTGGCCCACCAGCCCGGTGGAGCCGATGGAGCGGTCGAAGCTGGAGAAGCTGCTGCGGCTGATCGCCTTGTCCTCCTCATGCTCCACGGCGGCGGTCAGCACATGGTCGGCGGGGCCGCTGTTCAGAGCGAGGTTGGTCTGATAGTCGGCCTTGGTCTTGCGCCCGTCGTAGCGGCTGGTCACCGTCTTGGCGTCGTCGCGGTAGTCGCGCTGCTGGCGGCCATGGGTCAGGCCGACGATGTGCTCCCACTTTCCGTCGAGAAGGGCGATCTTGCCCTGGAGGCGCCCGAAATACTGCTCTCCGGCGGTGCTGGTCCCGTCATCGACGGCGCCGCGCCCGCCGACGAAGCCGTCGGTGTCGGTGCGGAAGCGGGTGTAGCGGCCGGTCACCGCGATCTCGCTGTGCTCGGTCGGGCGGACGGCGGCGTTTCCGGTCAGCGTGCCGTTGCGGTAGCCGTCCTTCTCCGGGTTGCCGAGCCGCTTGTCGGCGACCGACACACCGTCGCTGGTGACGCCCTGGCCGCTGAGGAACAGGTCGTAACGGTCGGTCCCGGTGCCGAAGGAGGCCCGCCCGGCGGCGGTGCCGAAGGACCCGCCCTCGACGGCGGCGCCGAACCGGGGGGCGCCGGCGCCGCGGCGGGTCACGATGTTGACGACGCCGCCGACCGCGTCGGAGCCGTAAAGCGCGCTCTGCGGGCCGCGCAGCACCTCGACGCGTTCCACGTCGCCGGCCAGCAGGTTGGCGAAATCATATTCGGAACCGGCGGCGGGATCGTTCACCTCGATCCCGTCGATCAGGACGAGCGTCTGGTTGCCCTCCGACCCGCGGATGCGGAGCTGGGTCAGGGTGCCCATAGGGCCGGTGCGGTTGACGGCGACGCCGGGCACCGCGCGCAGCGCGTCGGACAGCAGCTGGGTCTGGCGCTGCTCCAGTTCCTCGCGGGTGATGACGGTCAGGGCGCTGCCGGTTTCCTCGGCGGCGGTGGGGACGCGGTTGGCGGTCACCGAGACCGGCGGAAGCGTCGTGATGGTGGTGGAATCGGCGAAGGCCGACGTGGGGAGGGCCGACACGGGAAGGGCAAGGCTTCCCAGAAGGGCGGCGAAGGACGCCGTCCGGTGAAGGCGGGGAACGCGGACACTCATTGAGACCTCGGGCGGGACGCCGGTGGCACGTCACCGCGAACGAAGTCCCCCCGGACGCTCCGCGAACGGACTCCCGGTTCGACGACCTTCGGTGCACCCCGCCCGAACGTGTTCGCGTGTGACCACGACTGACGGCAGGTCTCCTGGCTCGCGGGTTATCGTCTGCCCATCGCCTTCCCAGGATCACGATCCCAGTGGCATTCCGATGGACGACTCGCCGCTTACAGTTGCGGGGGCAGCCTCGGCGTAGAACCCCCGCACGGCCAATCGCCGCGGGGTCCGCACCGTGTTCCCATTTTCAGCCCTTTCGGGCAACCGTCGGGTGCGAAGCTACGCGGGCGGAACGGCTCCGGTCAAGCCGCAATCCGCCCATCCTCGCCCGACCGGTGTCAGAGCGTGGTTCTCGGCCCGACCGCGGACCCATCCGGCACGGGGGGATTCATCTCCTTGCAATTGCCGACGCAATAGGTCTGCGCTTCGATCCGGCCGCCGCAGGATTTGTAGCAATCGTTGTAATCGGAGGAGCAGGTGAGGTTGCTGTAGCAGCTGGGGTTCCGGTCGAAATCGCTGAACGTCTTGATCTTCTTCTTGTCCGCATCCTTGGGCAAGGAACGGAGATAGGCCTGATATTCGCCCTGGGCGCGGGTCGTCGCCTCGGCCCGGCAGGTCTGAACGGCCAGCTCCTTTGCGGATTGGCAGATTGTCTGTGCCTGCTTGCACTGGGCGACACAGAGCTTTCCCGCCTCGCTGACGGGTGGAAAATAGCTTGCGACCGTCTCGAAACGCGGGCCGCAACCAGCCAATCCGGCCGCCAGCAGGCAGCCGAGCAAAATGGAACGCCGCATCATTGTGGGTGTCCTGCCGTGAATTACCGTCAATCGCTACGAACAACCCACCGGTGCGGAATCATCCATGGGCGACACGGAATTCGCAAAGCCGGCTCCCGGACCGGAACGCCGGCAACCCATGGGCGATCAACCGACTGGTGTCGTTGCCTGCGGCCATCGCGCCGATCATGGTCCGGAAAGGACGCGCACCCCTCTTGTCGCCGCGCGGGGGCCTGACTACATGACGGGTGAGGTCCGGGCCCCTCTGGCAGCGTCGCCCGGCGCTGTGATGTCGGACTTCCCATAGAGCCGTCGCTTTGGCGCGGCCTTGCGGAAGCTGGCCCTATCCTCCCCCCTGGGTCCCGCTCCACCACAAGGTCCACCGCCGGACGACGGTCCCCGACGGGCCTTTGGGAGACATCGGCATGGACCGCAGCGAACCAACTTCCTGAACGACCGCCACGCCTCCACGGCAAACGATGGAGGCGGGCGCTCTGGCGCGCCGCGGCAAAGCCGTCGCGCGCGCTTGTCCGTTGACCGCAGACCTTGCGGTCACGATTCCAGTCCGGGCCCCTCTGGCCGATGCGTCCCGCCGTGGCGCATCGGTGATGTCGGACTGCTCATGTGACGATCGACGTCTCCGCTTGCGGGAGCGGAGTGCATGAAGCAAGGGACAGTTCCATGGATCAGATCGTTTTAATGTGGGCCGGCTTCGCCGTCTTCGTTGGCGTGCTTTTGGCCTTTGATCTTGGTGTATTTTCCAAGAAATCCCATGTGATCTCCGGCCGCGAGGCGCTGATGCGCTGCGCGGCCTATTCCACGCTGGCGATGATTTTCGCCGCCGGCGTCTTTCATTTCCAAGGGTCGCAGAAGGGGCTGGAGTTCCTGACCGGCTACCTGATCGAATACAGCCTGAGCGTCGACAACATCTTCGTCATCGCGCTGATCTTCACGCATTTCGCGGTGCCGCCGCAGTACCAGCACCGGGTGCTGTTCTGGGGCATCCTGGGCGCGTTGGTGATGCGCGGCGTGCTGATCGTGGCGGGTACGGCGCTGATCCAGGAATTCCACTGGATCATCTACATCTTCGGTGCCTTCCTGATCTTCAGCGGCATCAAGATGCTGATGTCGGTGGACGACGAGCCGGACATGGAGAACAACCGGATCGTCAAATTCGTCCGCTCCCGCTTCCGCATGACCGACGGCTACGAGGGGCAGAAGTTCTTCGTGATGCGCGACGGCGTGCGGATGATGACGCCGCTGTTCCTCGTGCTGATCCTGATCGAGTTCACCGATCTGGTTTTCGCTGTGGACTCCATCCCGGCGGTCTTCTCGGTGACCACCGACCCGTTCATCGTCTGGACCTCCAACGTCTTCGCCATCCTCGGCCTGCGCGCCCTCTACTTCGCGCTGGCCTCGATCATCCACCGCTTCCATTACCTGAAGTACGGCCTGTCGCTGGTTCTGGTGGTGGTCGGTGCGAAGATGCTGATGATCGACATCTACAAGATGCCGACGGCGGTGGCGCTGGGCATCACGGCCTTCCTGGTCGGCGGTTCCATCGTCTTCTCGATGCTGAAGACCCGCGCCGATGCGGCTCCGGAAGCCGCGGACGGCGAGGCCCGCCGCTGGTGGGTGCCCGGCAGTCCGGCGAAGGGTGCCGGCGGTTCCACGCCGGCCTCCTCCAGCGAGACGGCCGCGGTGTCCTCGGACGGCAAGGGTCAGTAAGGCCTCCGGGCAAAGGGCATCAGGGAAAAGTCGGGGCGTCCGGTCCGGTGGATCGGGCGCCCCGTGCGTTTCCGGGCAAGGGCATCCGCAAAAGTAGTAATACCGGCTGGGCAGCGACGATGATGTGGATGTGCGGGGCGGATCGCGCCCCGCTTGGCGGTTGACGCCAATCCTTTCCAACCCACGGAAGAGACATCCATGTTTGCCAGCACGCGGTTTATCGGCACGCAACCGGCCTCCATCGCCCTTTCCGCTCTCCCCGTCCCGTCGGGACCTTTGTCCGGCCTGCTCCAGGCCGCCCGCGACGAACTCGTCGGTTTGGCGGCCGGCCGGGGAGTGGCGCTCTCCGTCGAGTTCGACATGCCGGCGCTGGTGCGCGTCAACGAGGCGGCGGTGGCCGCGGGCTCCTGGGAGCCGATGCTTCCGGCGGCCCATCCGGCCTGCCGTTCCCTGACGCCGGCCAACGCCTTCTGGATCTGCGGGAGAGCCCCCTCCGGCGACGTGGTCACCGCCCAGGCCGGGCTGCTCTACGATTGCACGACGCAGTCCATCGGCGACCGCTTCAACGCCATGACGGTGTTCTACGACGAGCCCGCCGTGCAGGCTCCGGAGGGCGAATGGTGCACCTGCACGTCCGACACCGCCAACGGCACGCGGGGGCAGGTGGTGTGGACGAACGCGGGATGGACGCGCCCCGATTTCCAGGGCCGCGGCCTGTTCCCGATTTGCCAGCGGGTGAACAAGCTGGCGGCGTGGCTGCTGTGGTCGCCGACCTGGTTCATCTCGGTCGTCGATCCGGACATCGTCCCGGTCTGGGCGGAACGGAAGATGGGGCCGCGCCACATCGACGACGAGCCGGCCATCACCTACAACCAGATCGGCCTGAAGACGCTGCCGATGCACCTCGTGCGCTTCAGCCGCGCGCAGTTCCTGGGCGATCTGGCGCAACTCGCCGCGGACCTCGCCCAGGCGGCCTGAAGGACCGGTCCATCCGGCTCAGGAATCGATCAGCGCCAGCAGGGCCTGACGGCGATGGCCCAGTGACCAGCCGAACAGGAGGTGCCGGTAATTGACGGGCGGCCGGGGAAGTCCGGTGATCACCAGATGGTTGTACACCGGCTCCCCGCCCTCCACCGCCTCCCGGTATTGCGCGTCGATGGCCTGGGCGTAGGCGCCGTGCACGTCTTCGAGATGGGGCTTGCCGATGTTCTGGTCGGCCCAGCGGTCGCCGAAGACCCGGCGGGTCGGCTCGCCGATGTAGCGGAAGCACAGCGGTCCGCCGTCCCGCGCCGTCAGGATGACGCAGCGCGGCAGCAGACCCGTGCTTTTCAGGTCGTCGTGCAGGCCCGGGCCGAAGGTTGGGTGCCGCCTCCACAAGGCGACCATGTCCTGGTGCCAGTCCAGCGCCGTTCGCAAGGGCTGGCGGTGGATGTCGACCTGGGTCTCCGCCGGTTGCTGGGGCGGCGGGCCGCCGCGGCCGCCGCGCAGGATGTTCACCAAGCCACGGGCAAACGGCCAAGCCCCGCGGTGCTTGCCGCTGCGATTCTTCAAGGGAGCGGCCAGTGACGGCGTGATGGGCAAGGCGTCCGTCACTCCCCGACCCCTTTCCTCGGCGACAGAAACTCCGACGCCATCGCCTGATAGATCCGCCGCGCCGCGTCCAGGGCCACGCTCCCCGCCTTGGCCCCGGCGGCGAGCATCCGCTCGGTCGGCTTGCTCGGCAGGGCCTTCGGCATCGCCGCCTCGAAGGCGTCGGCCGCGCTGTCGAAGCGGGCGACGGCTTCCCGCAGCGCCATACGCTCCAGGACCGCCACGGCATCGTTCAGCAGAGGAGCCACCCTGTCGGCGCGGTTCCCCTGGTCGGCCATCGCGGTGCGGCACGCCCGCAATTTGGCGAGAACACCCTCCAAGCCTTGCGCAGGGGTCGCCGCCATGGCGTCCAGGGCCTGATGGAGGTCGACATCCCGTGCGCCGTGCCGGGCCTGCGCCATCGTTTGCACATGCCGTTCCAGGCGGATCAACGCGTGATCGCGGTCAGACGCGGGGAGCGCGGCTGGACCGATGCCCGCATGATCGGCGGCGGATTGAAGCCGGTCGAGGAACAACGCCACGCCCTCCCCGAGGGCCAGGGCCTTGGTGTCCTCGACGATCCCCTCCTGGCAGAGGGCGTGGGCAAGGCGCGCCTCGCGCGCCGTCGTCAAGGGCAGCTGCCGGATCATCAGGCTCGACAATTCGCGGATGCCGCCGTTCAGGAGGTCGAAGGCGTGGGGGCCGCTCGGCGGGTTGGCGACGATGTCGGACATCTGCTCCGCGGCCCGGGTGAACAGAGTGTCGCGCCGATCGAACGCCGTGTTCAGATCAAGAGCGGCGTCCGGCCCGCGGCCGCCGTTCGGTCGTCCAGAGCGCATCCTGCCTGCCTTTCCGTGATCCTGAAGACGATGGCCCGCCAATTCTGGTCTGTCCGCCGCAGGGCACGCCTCAACGGATGGGCGTGGCAGTATTTCACAATGGGGAGTTGTCAACAACCCGTGCGATCCATTGTTCGAGATGGGTGCGTTGAATGAATGCGCATCAAAGCTGCGACCGGGATCGTCGGGACCGGTGTGCCGGTCCGTTGCCTCGCCGCCGACCGAGCATGCCGACGGGGCGTGGACATTTCGTCATCCTGACGATGCTCTCCCCCTTGTTCGGTGCGTCGTCCCCTCCATATACCATCCTAGTGGATGGTGGAAGGATGGTAGTGGGATGTCTGAAAACGCCCGCGATCAAAAGCCGAAGGCTGGGGACAGCGAGAAGATCACGATCAATCTCGGCTATGTCGATCTCGGCCACATCGATCTGCTGGTGCAGGAAGGGTTCTACGCGAACCGCACGGACCTCATCCGCACCGCCATCCGCAACCAGATCGACCGCCATGGCGACGCCTTGCGGCAGGCGGTGACGCGCAAACGCGTCGATCTCGGCCTGCGCCATTACAGCCGCGGTGATCTGGAGGCGGCACGGGATGCCGGGGAGATGCTCGACATCCGTGTCCTCGGGCTGGCCACGATCGCCCAGGACGTCACCCCGGACCTCGCCCGCGCCACCATCGCTTCGATCGCCGTGCTGGGGGCGCTGCACGCCAGCAGCGCCGTCAAGGCGGCCCTTGCGGACCGCATGCGCTGAAGGCGCAAGGCCGCATTTCCGAAAGACGATTTCTGAAAGACGACGGGCGGGGCTGCCCCGCACGCCCCCGTCCGAGCACAGAAAGCACCCGACATGACCGACCGCGTCCCTGCCGGAATGGCCGAGGCGTTGCGCCTCACCCGGGCCGGCGACCTCACCGGCGCAACCGCCCTCATTCAACGCCTGCTGCGTGGGACGTCCGGGACACCCGACGCGCCTCCCGGTGCCGGCCCGACCGTCATCGACGTCGAGCCGCTGCGGGTGGACACCCCGCCGGACCTTCCGGACGCACCACCGCGCCGCGCCGCGGCCTTCAAGCCCGCCGGTGCCTTTGCCGGCCGGCTCCATCCCGGACCGCGGGTTGGCCTGGGCGAGACCCTGCGCGGCCTCGCCGCCCGCGCCATGCCGGCGGGACTCGACCTTGGGATGGGCGGCATTGCCCGTCCGGCCGCCGATCCGTTGCCGGACGGCGCCTCCTTCACCGCGGCGTCCTATGGCAACACGGCCGGGACGCGCTCCTACAAGCTTTACGTTCCGGCCAACCGCCGCGGCGGCCAACCGCTTCCACTGGTGGTGATGCTGCACGGCTGCACCCAGTCGCCGGACGACTTCGCCACGGGCACCCGGATGAACCAACTGGCGGAAGAGCATGGCTGTCTGGTCGTCTATCCGGAGCAGCCGTCCTCGGCCAACGCCCAACGGTGCTGGAACTGGTTCAACCCCGCCGACCAGCGGCGTGGCGACGGCGAGCCCTCGCTGATCGCGGGGATCACCAGGCGGGTCATGAGCGACCATGCCGTCGATGCCGACCGCGTCTTCGTCGCCGGGCTCTCGGCCGGCGGTGCGGCGGCGGCCATCCTGGGAGCGGCCTATCCCGATCTCTACGCCGCCATCGGGGTGCATTCCGGCCTTCCCCAGGGCGCCGCTCATGACCTTCCCTCCGCTTTTGCGGCCATGCGTCAGGGTGGTGGAGCGACGGGACGGCCGTTCGCCCGGCCGGTGCCGACCATCGTCTTTCACGGCGACCGCGACAGCACGGTTCATCCGCGCAACGCCGACGACGTGATCGCGCAATCCGGGGCGAGTGCTGCGGGGGCGCCGACGACGGTGGAGCATGGCCGGATGCCCGGCGGGCACGGCTACACCCGTCGCCTCCTCATGGACGCCTCCGGTCATGCGCTGTGCGAGCAGTGGACGATCCAGGGCGCCGGACACGCCTGGGCGGGAGGCAGCCCAGCCGGCTCCTACACCGATCCGCGGGGGCCGGACGCTTCACGGGAGATGCTGCGATTCTTCCTCGAAAACCCGCGACGCCGGTCATCCGCGCCATAGTTCGGTCGTTCAGGGTGTTTGCCGGCCGTGCGTCCGGAAGAACCCGTTGAGCGCATCGAACGGTTCGGCCTCGCCGAGGGCGTCGAAGCGCCCGTGGTCGGCCAGCATCCGGGCCGCCCGCAGGAAGCCGCCCCAGGCGGCACGGTTGAGGCCGCTGCCCAGGCTGATGCGCCGGACGCCCAGGGCGGCGATCTGCTCCACCGACAGGCCGATCGGGGACGAGACCAGCAGGTTGAGCGGCTTCGGGTGGACGGCGTCGACCGCCGCCTTGATGACGTCCGGCGTCCGCAAGCCCGGCGCGTAGAGGACATCGGCTCCCGCCGCGGCGTAGGCCGGCAAGCGACGCAACGCCTCCTCGACGGTCGCCGGGTGATCCACCAGCAGGGACTCGCAACGTGCGGTCAGGAGGACGCCGGTTCCCCGCAACGCCTCCGCCGCCGCGGCCACCCGCTCGACGGCGTGATGGAACTCGTACAGCGGCTTCGCCGGGTCGCCCGTGGCGTCCTCAATGGACAGGCCCGCCACGCCGGTGTCGGCGCACAGGCGCACATTGCGTGCCAGCCCCTCGCAGTCATGGGCGTAGCCGGACTCGAAGTCGGCGTTCACCGCCAGGTCGGTCGCCCGGACCATGTCGGCGATGTGGGACAGCATGTCGCCGCGCGGCACCGCCCAATCGGTGTCGGGAAGCCCCCGCGCGAAGGCGAAGCCCGCCGAGGTGGTGGCCAAGGCGCGGAATCCCAGATGCTTCAGCATCACGGCGCTTCCGACATCCCACGGATTGGGAATGACGAAGCAGCCGGCCTGGTGAAGGTCGGCGAAAGCAGCACGGGCTTGGTCGTGGTCAGCCATCACAGGCTCCCTCCAGGGTGACGGATCAACCTCGGCGGGCTGACGATGGGAGAATACGCTTCCGCTCCGACGTCGTCCAATTGCGGGGCGAGGGTGTCGCCTCGTTTCCCTTTGGCTTCGGCGGCAGCAGAATCCTTGATGGGTGACTCTTTGCGTCGCGAGAACCGCCTTCGACTCCTGTTGCAGGATGGTGGCCGAGCTATTCCAGCCATCGGCGGCACCATCATCCCACGGGGAAGGCGTTCATGTCGGAACAAGCACTGAAGGAACTCTTCATCAAGGAACTGCAGGACACCTACAGCTCGGAAACGCAGATCATCGAAGCCCTGCCGGCAATGGTCGAAGCCGCCTCGTCGCCCCAGCTCAAGCAGGCTTTTGAAACCCATCTGCGCGAGACCGACGGTCAGGTCAGACGCCTGGAGCAGATATTCCAGATCCTCCAGGCCGAACCGGGCGGGAACACATGCGAGGCGACCCAGGGCCTGATCGAGGAGGCCGAGGAGATCATCGGCGAGGGTCTCCCGGCGGAAGTGCTCGATGTCGCTCTCATCATGGCGGCGCAAAAGGTCGAGCATTATGAGATTGCCAGCTACGGCTCGCTGAGGACATTGGCCGAGACCTGCGGCATGACCGACATCGCCCGTCTGCTCGAACAGACCCTCGAAGAGGAAAAGGCAACCGATCAGAAACTCAACCAACTCGCCGAGGGCGACATCAACATGCGTGCCTTCAGGGCGGCGTAGGACGCGGCCGCAGTTTCCGGTGTGGAACTGCGGCCCCCTCCCCGGGCGACACGGGCGAACCGACCGCCAGACCGGTCTCCGGACCGGTCTGTTGTCACTCTCCGCAGGAAGGGTGGGTCATGAGCGGCATTGCAGGCTTCGCCGGCTCGATCCGGGCGGTTGTGATCGGGGCGAGCGGCGGCATTGGCGCCGCCGTGACGCACCGATTGCTCGCCGATCCCGGGGTGACGGACGTGCTGGCCTTGTCCCGCCGCCCGGTCGCGCCGGCGGGCAAGCTGCGCACCGGCTTCCTCGATCTTGCCGATGAGTCCTCCATCATCGATGCGGCGGCTTTGGCCGAAGCGGTCGATCTCGTTTTCATCGCCAGCGGCCTGCTGCACCAGGATGCGGTGCAACCGGAGAAGAGTTGGCGCACGCTGGATCCGATGGCCATGGCGCAACTGTTCCAGGTCAACGCCATCGGCCCGGCGCTGGTCGCCAAGCACTTCCTGCCACGGATGCCGCGGTACGGACGGGCGGTTTTCGCGGCTCTCTCCGCGAAAGTCGGCAGCATTACCGACAACCGGCTTGGCGGTTGGTATGGCTACCGGGCATCCAAGGCGGCGCTCAATCAGATCATTCGCACCACAGCCATCGAACTGGCGCGTTCGCGACCGGACGCGATCTGCGTCACGCTGCATCCGGGCACCGTCGACACCCCCCTATCGCAACCGTTCCAAGCCGCCGTGGCCCGGGACCGGCTGTTCACCCCTGCGGTTGCCGCCGCCCACCTGCTCGGCGTCCTTGGTGGGTTGACGCCGATGGACAGCGGCGGACTGTTCGCATGGGACGGTCGGCGGCTGCCCTACTGAACGATCGCCATGACAGCCACCCCACTATGACCAACCGGCCCACTATGACCAACCGGCTTGCCGACAGGTCCAAGGGTGCTCCGGCGGGCCGGGTTCTCCACAGCTCCTGAACCATGCCCTGGAGTGAACCATGCCAGTTCGGGGGGCGTCTTGCGCTTTCGTCGATGGCAGGGTGAAGCAGATGACAGAGGGCACGAGCGCGGAAGGACTGAGTCCAAGCTCAAGCTGAACCAGAAAACGGCATGTTCTGTTGATACGAAGACTTTCTTTTTAATGCGAACGCATTTTTGCTCGACTGCAAATAGCCTGTTTATGTCACAGGAATCAGCGTCGTTAGTAAAATATTTACCACGATTCTTATTTTTCCGTTAAGCGAACCACCTCAACCTTTGGGCTAAGACATTGGTCTAGAGTTCCATGAGGTCCGAGATGGCTGCCGAAACTACCGAACTGATGGACGTCACCTTCACGGTGAACGCCTGGGGCGCTCCCGCCGGCGGAAAGTGGCCGCATTTCGTGCTGCGGCTGGATGGGGTTGAGATCGGGCAGGCGACCGTCGCGTCGGCGTCGCTGGGCCGCTACACCTTCAACGCCCGCGTTCCGGCCGACAAGGCCCACAAGCTTCAGCTTCAGTACGACAACGACGGCTTCGTGAACGGGGAGGACCGCAACCTCTTCGTCAAATCGTTCGAGGTGAACGGGAAACCGATCCTCAGCATCGACCCGCTGGTGACCTACGACACCGGCGACATCGACGGCAAGAACGTCATCGCCGGGCAGACCGAGATGTACTGGCGCGGCGCGCTGAACGTCGATCTGCCCAAGACGCTGTTCGCCAGCGCGCAGGAGCCGGAGCCCGAGGCGCCGGCCACCATGACGACCGAGATCGTCGTGAAGGCCTGGGGCGCCGCCGCCAACGGCACGCCGCCCCACTTCAAGCTGCTGGTGGACGACAAGGTGGTCGGCGACGCCTGGGTCAGCGCGACCAGCCCGACCGGCTACACCTTCAAGGTCGATGTGGACCCCAACGAGGCCCACAAGATCCAGATCCATTACGACAACGACGCCACCGTCAACGGCCAGGACCGCAACCTGTTCGTCCAGGGCATCACCATCGACGGGCAGGAGATCAAATCGACCTCCCCGATGGCCTCCTACGACAAGGGGCCGGTGGACGGCAAGTTCGTGGTCGCGGGCCAGGAAGGGCTGTTCTGGGGCGGCGCCCTGACCTTCGGCGTGCCGGAGGAGTATTTCGACGGCCCCTACGTCCCGCCGCCGCCCCCGCCGCCGCCGGTCAAGCTGACGCCGACGGACATCGTCGTCAACGCCTGGGGCCAGTCGGCCGGTGGGGTGGCGCCGCACTTCAAGCTGCTGGTCGACGGCAAGGTGATCGGCGAGGGCCGCGCCACCTCCGGCGACCCGCAGCCCTTCCGTTTCACCGTCGATCTGGACGCCAAGGAAGCCCACAGGATCCAGATCCACTACGACAACGATTCCGTGGTCAACGGCCAGGACCGCAACCTGTACGTCAAGTCGGTATCCATCAACGGCCACACGGTCGCGGCGACCGACTCCATCGTCACCTACGACAAGGGCGCGGTGGACGGAAAGGACGTGGTGAAGGGTCAGGAGGGGCTGTTCTGGGGCGGCGCTCTGAACGTGGACGCCCCGGCGTCGCTGTTCCAGCCCGCGGCCGAGCCGCCCCCGCCGCCGCCGACCGGTCCGGCCTTCTACGTCGCGGCCAACGGCAAGGACAGCTGGTCGGGCAAGCTGTCCGCGCCGAACGCCGACGGCACCGACGGTCCCTTCGCCTCGCTGGAGCGCGCCCGCGACGCCATGCGCGACAGCGACGTCGACACGACCTATGTGCGCGAGGGCACCTACCGCCTGACCAAGACGCTGGAGCTGACCGGCGCCGACAACGGCCACAGCTTCCGCAACTATCCCGGCGAGACGCCGGTGCTGAACGGGGCGGAGAAGGTCACGAACTTCGTCAGCGAGGGCAACGGGATCTATTCCGCGAAGCTGTCGCAGGCCACCGACCTCGACCTGACCATCGGCGGCGTGCGCCAGACGCTGGCCAGCAAGGGCATCGTCGACGCCGACAACCCCACCACCACCGGCTGGTACTTCGCCGACGCGGCCAACGGCGGCCCCAGCGGCTGGTCGGTGCGCTACCACACCGGCGACATGTCGTCGGGCGACATCGTCGCCGGCATGAAGATCCAGCTGATGGACGCCGAGCGGCTGTCCGACACGCTGACCGAGATCGCCAGCGTCAACGACGCCACCCGCACCATCACGCTGAAGAACGGCACCTCGCTGCCCTTCGCCGAGGGGACGACCTACAAGCTGCTGAACAACCCGTCCTTCGTCGATCAGGCGGGCGAGTTCGCGTGGCGCGCCTCGGACAAGTCGCTGGTGTTCAAGCCGGAGCATCCCGCCACCCTGGCGCAGGACGGCGTCGAGGTGGCGCGGCTGGGCACGCTGATCCGCCTGACCGGCAGCAGCGACGTGACCATCGAGGGGCTGGGCTTCACCAACACCACCACCTGGGGCTACGCGGTGGAGCTGAAGGGGGCGTCGGGCAACAGCATCGGCAACAACAGCTTCCTCAACGTCGGCACGGCGATCAAGCTGACCGCGGCCTCCTCCAACAACCTGGTGGGCGGCAACACGCTGGAGCATCTGGCGGTCAACGGCATCGAGCTGGACGGCCGCAGCAACGGCAACACCGTCTACGCCAACGACATCTCCCACGTCGGCGAGGTGCGCAAGGGTGTGGCCGGGATCATCGGCACCGGGGTCGACAACAACCTGATCGCCCACAACGACGTGGACTCCAGCGCGCGCTATGGCATCTCGTTGAAGAACTGGGACTCCAGCAACATCAACCGCAACAACGTCATCGAGTACAACCGCGTCACCAACACCAACCTGGAGACGGCGGACGGCGGCGGCATCGAGGTGCTGGGGCGGTCCAGCGTCGACACCGGCACGATCATCCGGGGCAACTGGGTGGAGCATGTCGGCGGGCTGGCGACCAGCAACACCGACCAGTGGCTGACCAATCACAAGGGCTTCGGCATCTATCTGGACGACATGGCCGGCGGCGTCACGGTGACCGGCAACTTCCTGAAGGACACCGGGCTGGCCGGGGTGCACATCCACGGCGGCGACAACAACCTCGTCACCAACAACTTCTCGATCATCGCCAGCAACGTGGAGGAGTTCATCCGCGTCGGCTGGGCGCCCAAGCACGGCGATCCCGGCCTGCCGCGCAACAACACCATCACCGGCAACCTCATCAGCGGGACCCTGCCGCTGGACGACTACATGGAGCTGCTGACCGCCGGGAACCCGGTGATCGACCGCAACCTCGTCTACAACGTGCCGCGCTACGGCGACAACGACGTGACGGGCAAGCCGCTGTTCAACAACCCCTACTGGGGCGACTACTCGCTGCAGCCGAACTCCCCGGCGCTGGCCATGGGCATCCATGACCTGGACTGGGCGATGATCGGCCAGAGCGGCTATACGGCGTCGGACGGAATGCCGCATTTCTGGGACGCCTGATCCCCGGCCCGGACCGGGAGAAAGCGGGATCAAAAGCGGGCGGAGGCTTGTTCTTCCGGGACAGGTCCCCGGGGAAGGAGGCTCCGCCCGTGCTCCCGCGTCCACACGCCTTGCGGCGGTCCGTTGCCGTCCTTCTGCTCGTCGCGGCCGGGGGGCTGGCGGGCTGCGCCGATCCCCGGGCCGACGTCGCGCTGGCCGCCCAGAGCGCGCTGGTCGGCCTGCCCAAGGGAACGTTGCTGTCCTGCGCCGGGGTGCCGCACCGGCAGGCGGCCAGCGGCGCCCTGGAGTTCTTCACCTACCGCGCGGGCTCCATCGACTACTACGCCCCGCCCCCGCCGCCGGTGGGCTACGGATGGGGGTATCCGTGGGGCTATCCCGGCTGGCGCCATCGCGGGCTCGACTACGACCCGTGGGACTACTATCCTCCGCGGGCTGGCGACGTGGTGGACAACCGGTGCGAAGCGACCTTCACCTTGAGGAGCGGGGCCGTCGAGCAGCTGGTCTACCGGGCGTCGTCGTTGGGCGCCTGCGCCGCGGTCGTGCAGAACTGCATGGCGCTCGTGCCGCAGAGCCTTCCGCCAAGGCCCACCCCGTCCGGCTAGAGCCGGCAGAGGCATCGACCGTGACACCATTGAGGAAAACGCCGGTGATGAAGGCACCGTTCCGCTCGGCTCTGTTGGCCCTGTTGACCGTCGCGTGTCTGGCCGGCCCCCCCGCCGCGGCGCAGGACGCGCAGAGCGAGACCAAGCCGAAGTTCGGCCCGGACGCCGTGCCGATGACCGATGACCGCGACTATCTGCGCAGGGGCGGGGCGCCGGACTTCTGGGCGATGATGCCTTATTACACGGCCCAGCAAACGGGCAGCGCCTGTTCGGTCGCCAGCGTGGCGATGATGATCAACGCGCTGCGCGGCCTGCCGCCGCTCTCGTCCAACCGGCTGGTCACCCAGGCGCGGGTGCTGAACGAGGTGGACGACGACGGATGGAAGGCGGGCACGGCGGAGAACGGGGACGGTGTGTCCTTCGCCGATTTCGCCGGGCTGGTCCAGAGGTCGGTGGACGCCTTCGGGCTGGACGCTACGGTGGAGGTCTTCCGGCCCAAGGACACCTCGCCGGAGACGCTGGACGAGCTGCGGCGCATCCTCGATGAGAACGAGCGCGACGACAGCGACATCATCCTGCTGGCCTACGACCAGGGCACGCTGACCGGCGATGCCACGGTGGGCCACATCGCGCCGCTCGGCGCCTACGACGCGGAGACCCACCGGGTGCTGGTCATGGACGTGGACCGGCTGTGGTACGTGCCCTACTGGTCGAGCGACGAGAAGCTGCTGGAGGCGATGGTCAAGCCCGACCGTTCCGACCCCACGGGCAGCGGCTTGATCCATGTCCGGCTGAAGGATGCCCGGCCGAAGGGGCGGACGGCCGGATAACAGCGTTGCCTCATGTTGCGCCGCAGCGCGACCCGTTGTCGCATTCCGCGCATCGAGATCAACCGTTTCTTGGCTAATGATCAACCGTTATCCGGTTAAACGGAAGCGGATCCGAGCGAATCTTTCGTCATTTCGTGTCATAAGAAATTTAATTTCGCTTTTTGCTGTCATGCGCCCAGAGTATTGCTGCGATGCGCAATGCCTGGGCTTCAAGAAAAAAGCGATAAAAACCATGTCCGACGAGATTTACGAGCGGGTGCTGTCCAACCCGAAGTTCGCCGCGATGACGGCGAGCCGCGCGCGCTTCAGCTGGCGGCTGGCGCTGATCGTTCTGGCGGTCTACTACGCCTTCGTGTTCGCCTCGGCGCTGGCGCCCGACCTGATGGCGCGCCCGCTGGCCGAGGGCATGACTTTCCCGGTCGGGCTGGCCGCCGGCATCGTCATCACCGTCTTCTGCTCGCTGATGACCGGCGTCTACGTCCTGCGCGCCAACAGCCGCTACGACGCGATGAACCGCGACCTGCTGAACGAGGTGGGCCGATGAGCGCCGCGCGTCTTCTGGCTGCCGCCTCCGCCGCGCTGCTGCCGGTTCTGGTCGCCGGGCCTGTCCACGCCGCCGCCATCGACGGCGCGGTGGAGCGCCAGCCGGTCAATGTGACGGCCATCGCCATGTTCCTGCTGTTCGTCGCGGGCACGCTGGGCATCACCTACTGGGCGTCCAAGCGCACCCGCTCGGCGTCGGACTTCTACACCGCGGGCGGCGGCATCAGCGGCTTTCAGAACGGGCTGGCCATCGCGGGTGACTACATGTCGGCGGCGGCCTTCCTCGGCCTGTCGGGCATGGTCTTCGCCAAGGGCTTCGACGGGGTGATCTACACCATCGGCTTCCTGGTCGGCTGGCCGCTGATGCTGTTCCTGATCGCCGAGCGGCTGCGCAACCTGGGCCGCTTCACCTTCGCCGACGTGGCCTCCTACCGGCTGGGCCAGACGCCGATCCGCTCGCTGGCCGCGGTCGGGTCGCTGACCGTGGTCTGCTTCTACCTGATCGCGCAGATGGTCGGGGCGGGCAAGCTGATCCAGCTCCTGTTCGGGCTGGACTACACCTACGCCGTGGTGATGGTCGGCGTGCTGATGATCCTGTACGTGACCTTCGGCGGCATGCTCGCCACGACCTGGGTGCAGATCATCAAGGCGGTGATGCTGCTCGGCGGCTGCACCGTGCTGGTCGGGCTGGCGCTGGCGCAGTTCGGCTTCAACCCGGAGCGGCTGCTCCAGCAGGCCGTCGCCGCCCACGCCGCGAACGCCGCCATCCTGCGCCCCAGCGCCGCCATGGCCGATCCCATCGCCGCGGTGTCGCTCAGCCTCGCGCTGATGTGCGGACCGGCGGGGCTGCCGCACATCCTGATGCGCTTCTTCACCGTTCCCGACGCGAAGGAGGCGCGCAAGTCGGTCGTCTACGCCACCGGCTTCATCGGCTACTTCTTCATCCTGACGGTGACCATCGGCTTCCTCGCCATCGTGATCGTCGGCACCAACCCGGCCTATCTGGACGCGGCGGGCAAGATCCTGGGCGGCGGCAACATGGCGGCCATCCACCTGTCCAAGGCCATCGGCGGCAACCTCTTCCTGGGCTTCATCTCGGCGGTCGCCTTCGCCACCATCCTGGCGGTGGTCGCCGGCCTGACCCTGGCCGGCGCGTCGGCGGTCAGCCACGACCTCTACGCCCGCGTCCTCAAGAAGGGCAACGCCACCGAGGCGTCGGAGATGCGGGTGTCGCGCCTCGCCACGCTGGCGCTGGGCGTCATCGCCATCACGCTGGGCCTGCTGTTCGAGAACCAGAACATCGCCTTCATGGTCGGGCTGGCCTTCGGTCTGGCGGCCTCGGTCAACTTCCCGGTGCTGATCCTGTCGATCTTCTGGAAGGGGCTGACCACGCGCGGCGCCTTCATCGGCGGTTTCGCCGGTCTGGTGAGCTGCGTCGCCTTCGTGGTGCTGGGGCCGACCGTGTGGGTCAGCGTCTTCAAGTTCCCGGCGCCGATCTTCCCCTACGAGCATCCGGCGCTGTTCTCGATGGTCATCGCCTTCGCGACGACCTGGCTCTTCTCGGTCACCGACCGCAGCGCGCGGGCGGCGGCGGAGGCGAAGGCCTACGAGTACCAGTACATCCGCTCGGAAACCGGCCTGGGCGCGGCCAGCGCGGCCTCGCACTGACCTTGTGAAGAAAACGGCCCCTCTCCTTCGCCAGGAAGGGGAGGGGCCGTGTCTCTTTCAGGGCCTTGCTTTCCTCAGCGGCGCTGCGCCGACTGGGAGTAGACGTAGGAGTCGAAGCTGTTCTCGGCGACGCGGAACCACAGCCGCTCCTCGTCGCGGAAGGGCTTCCACGCCTCGTAGACCTTCTTGAAGCGCGGGTTCTTCGCCGACAGCTCGTCGTACAGCTCGTTGGCGATTTTCTCGCAGGCCATCATGACGTCGCGCGGGAAGGCGCGGAGCTGGGCTCCGCCGGCCACCAGACGCTTCAGCGCCGCGGCGTTGACGGCGTCGTACTTGGCGATCATCCAGGTGTTGGCCTCCCAGCAGGCCTGCTCCAGGATCGTCTTGTAGGACTCCGGAAGCTGCTCCCACGCGGTGATGTTGATCATCAGCGGGATCTGGGCGGAGCCTTCCCACCAGCCTGGCGAGTAGTAGTATTTGGCGACCTTGTGGAAGCCCAGCTTCTCGTCGTCGTAGGGGCCGACGAACTCCGCCGCGTCGATGGTGCCGCGCTCCAGCGCCGGGTAGATGTCGCCGCCGCCGATCTGCTGCGGGACGAGGCCCAGCTTGCCCATGATCTGCCCGGCCAGCCCGCCGACCCGCATCTTGAGGCCGCTGAGGTCCTCCACCGTCTTGATTTCCTTGCGGAACCAGCCGCCCATCTGGGCCGTCGTGTTGCCGGCGGGGATGTTGTAGATATTGTGCTCCCGGAACAGCTCGCGCATCAGCTCCAACCCGCCGCCGTGCATCATCCAGGAGATGTGCTGGCGCGTGTTCAGGCCGAAGGGCATGGCCGTGTCGAAGCAGAAGGTCGGGTCCTTGCCGATGTAGAAGTAGGCCGCGGACTGGCCGCACTCGATCGTGCCGTTCTGCACCGCGTCCAGCACCTGGAGCGCCGGCACGATCTCGCCCGCCGCGAAGGTGCGGATCTGGAACTTGTTGTCGGTGGCGGCGGCGACCCGGCGCGCGATCAGCTCCGCCCCGCCGAAGATGGTGTCGAGGCTCTTGGGGTAGCTCGACGCCATGCGCCACTTGATCTCGGGCTGGCTCTGCGCGATGGCTGGTGCGGCGACGACGGTGCTGGCGGCCAGACCGACACCGGCGCTGGCGAGGAAGGAACGACGTTTCATGGCGGGGGAATCTCCCTTCCCATTCATTATGTTTATGCCGCCGGTCTTAGCGGAAAACATCGGGGCGGGCCAGTGGTGTCGGCTGCGGAGCTGGGCTTCGCTTTGGGCATTGCCGGGATGGTGTTTGCGGTCCATCATCCGCCGGTCGCACAATAAAGAACCCGAACCGCGAAGAGGAAACGCACGGGCATGGATGCACAGGATCTGCGCGCGCTCCAGGCGCCGCTGAAGGACAAGTACAAGGACGCCCCGGAGACGGCGGTGGTCACGCTGAAGGCGCGGGGGGCGCTGGACGATTCCGGCATCGCCTGCAAGGTCGAGACGGGCCGCGCGCTGGTGGAGGCCGGTCTGCATCCGGCGACCGGCGGGCCGGGCACGCAGGCTTGCTCCGGCGACATGCTGCTGGAGGCGCTGGTGGCCTGCGCGGGCGTGACGCTGAAGGCGGTCGCCACGGCGCTGGAGTTCAAGCTGCGCGGCGGCACCGTGTCGGCGGAAGGCGACCTGGATTTCCGCGGCACGCTGGGCGTGGCCAAGGACGCGCCGGTCGGCTTCCGCGCCATCCGCCTGCGCTTCGACCTGGACACCGACGAGCCGGCGGAGCGCATCGCCACCCTGACCAAGCTGACCGAGCGTTATTGCGTCGTCTACCAGACGCTGGCCAACCCACCGCCGATGGCGCTGTCCATCGAGACGGGGGCCTGATGGAAGAATGGCCGGTCCGGCAGGGCCGGATCGGCCATTCCCAGCCGGCCATTCCCTGCCGTCAATCGTTGAGGAAGGGGTTGTAGAGGCGCTCTTCCCCGATGGTCGAGGTCGGGCCGTGGCCGGGGATGAAGGTCACGTCGTCGCCCAGCGGGAACAGCTTGCTGCGGATCGACTCGATCAGGTCGCCGTGGTTGCCCTTGGGGAAGTCGGTGCGGCCGATGGAGCCCTGGAACAGCACGTCGCCGACGATGGCGATCTTGCTCGGCTTGTGAACGAAGACCACATGGCCCGGCGTGTGGCCCGGGCAGTGGTGAACGTCCAGCGTCAGGTTGCCGACCGTCACCGTGTCGCCCTCCTCCAGCCAGCGGTCCGGCGTGAAGGAGCGGACCGGCGGGAAGCCGAACATCTGGCTCTGCATCGGCATGCCGTCGATCCAGAACTGGTCCTCGCGGTGCGGCCCCTCGATGGGCAGTTTCAGCTCGTCGGCGAGGTCGGCGACGGCGCCGGCGTGGTCGATGTGGCCGTGGGTGACCAGGATCTTCTCCAGCGTCACGCCCTTCGACTGGGCGGCGCGCAGGACGCGCGGCAGATCGCCGCCGGGATCGACGGCGGCGCCCTTCATCGTCTCCGGGCACCAGAGCACCGTGCAGTTCTGCTGGAACGGAGTGACGGGAACGATGATGGTCTGCATGCCGCGTCCTTCGCCGGTCAATGATCAATGGTCAGGGATCGATTCGTGTTCGACCTTACGCGCCACCGTTTTCCAGGGCAAGAACCGGTACCAATTCCTGGGCAACACGGCTATATGGAGTGCACTTTATCTTTATCCCATTCCGCCGCGGGGGGCGGTGCCGGACCGAATGCTGTCGCAAAAAGCCAAATACGCCCTGCGTGCGCTGATCATGCTGGCCGAACGGACGGACGACGAACTCGTCCTGATCGCCGAAATCGCCGAGCGGGAGAACATTCCGCGCAAGTTCCTGGAAGCCATTCTGGTGGAACTGCGCAAGCACGGCCTGCTGTTCGCCAAGCGCGGCAAGAGCGGCGGCTACCGTCTGGCGCGCCCGGCGGAGGAGATTTCCTTCGGCGAGGTGATCCGGCTGATCGACGGGCATCTGGCGCCGATCCCCTGCGCCAGCAAGAATTCCTTCCGTCCCTGCGAGGACTGCATCGACCCGCCGACCTGTTCGGTGCGCTGGCTGATGGTCCAGGTGCGCGACGCCACCGCGCAGGTGCTCGACAACCAGACCCTGTCCGACGCCCTGCGCCACCGTCAGGCGACCGGCGGCCTGCCCGTCAATTTCGACATCTGATGGGCGACATCTGACCGGCTTCCGCCCCGTCAGGGCACCAGATCGACGGCGATGAACACGCGGTCCAGCGCGCGGTTCGTCGCCTCGCGCAGGATTCCGGCCTCCAGAAGCTCGTCGACCAGCAACTGGGCGCCGCGGAAGGTGCTGCCCAGCCGCTTCTGCACCCGCCGCACGGTCAGGGCGGGTTCCTCGAACAGGAGATCGAGCAGGTCCGGGATGCGGGAATTGCGGCGCTTGGCCCCCACCCGCTGCTGCCAGCCCTCCGCCTTGCGGTCCAGCGACAGGGCGCGCTCCCGCTCCCGCCGCGCCGTCTCCGCCACCGTGTCGGCCAGCCACAGCCGCCATCCCTCCTCCCGCCCGCGGGCGGCGAGGCCGGCGGTCGTGCGGTCGGCGTGCAGCGAGACGGACATCGGCAGCCAGACGTTCGGCACCCGGCAGCAGCGCGCTACCGCCAGCGCCGCCATCAGCCGGGCCGAGGGCACCGCCCAGCCGGGAATGCGCAGGTCGGGCGCCGGGCGCAGCAGTTCGGCCAGCATCCCCACGCCGCCGAGCAGCGCCGGCGAATCGCCGGCCTGGTCCAGCCGCTTGAGCAGAATAGCGGCTTCCGCCTCGCGGTCCGCGGAGAAGGCCAGCCGCCCGGGATCGCGGCCCGACACCTCCGCCTGGAGGCAGCGCCACAGCGCCTCCGACCAACCCAGAGTCCAGGCCGGGGGCGCGTCGTCCGTGACGGGAGCGGCGTCGCCATCCTCATCGTCGGGCGGGAAGGAAAAGCGATCGTCCGGCCCGGCCTCCAGTTCCGCCACCGCGCGCCAGGCGTCGGCCGCGGCACCGCTGGACGGCGGCAGCGCACGGTTGTTTCCCCTATGGCGGGCCGGGGCGGCGATGGCGCCTTGGGTGAACAGGGCGCCCTGCCACAGCGCGCGGACCGATTGCGCCGCTCCCCGACCGGCGGTGGGGACGAGGTCGGTGCCGATGGTCGCCACCAGGAACTCCGCCGTGTCCACCGCCACACCGTCGAGCCGGGCCGCCGCGCAGGACTCGCGTCGCGCCGCGTCGGCCCACAGCCGGCGGCGGCGTGCCGGGTCGTGGACCACCTCCGCCAGCCGGCCGAGCGCGCGTTCGGCCTCCAGAAGGGCGGTCAGAAGTGCGGGGGAGGGGGGCTGGACTGTTTCGGACATGGCCGCTCGGGACAGAAGGCGGAGAGGGCGCGCATGATAGCGATCCGCCGCATCGCATCCAGCGCGATCCGTGAGAAAACGATTTTACAGTCCAACGTGAAATTAACGCGGCATGGCATGGGAAATGACAAAAAACAGCCTTGCGGCATCCGAGGAATCATGCAAACTCTAGGAGGCAAATGGATATTGCATATACATTATAAAGAGTGTGGATACGGCGCGAGCGCCGGGTTTGTGAACAGCGGTGCGGCGCGTGGCCTCCTGGGCCGGTGCCGTCCCCCAAATGAACCATACTGAGGGAGTGTGCCATGTCGTTTCGTGATCGGCTCTCCGCGCTCCGCGCGAACCGGCTCTCTGTAGGCCGGCTGTCCGCTCTGGCTGCGGGCGTCGCCCTCGCCATGCTGACCATCGCCCCAGCCAAGGCGCAGACCACGCTGCTGAACGTCTCCTACGACCCCACCCGTGAGTTCTATGTGGAGTTCAACAAGGCGTTCGCCAAGAAATGGCAGGCGGAAAACGGCCAGACGGTGACCGTCAAGCAGTCGCACGGCGGTTCGGGCAAGCAGGCGCGCTCGGTCATTGATGGGCTGGACGCCGACGTGGTGACGCTGGCGCTGGCCTATGACATCGACGCCATCGCCGACTCCGGCGCCCTGCCGAAGACGTGGCAGACGCGTCTGCCGAACAACAGCTCCCCCTACACCTCGACCATCGTCTTCCTGGTCCGCAAGGGCAACCCGAAGCAGATCAAGGATTGGGACGACCTGCTGAAGCCGGGCGTTCAGGTCATCACCCCGAACCCGAAGACCTCGGGCGGGGCGCGCTGGAACTATCTGGCGGCCTGGGCTTACTCGCTGGAGAAGAACGGCAACGACGAGGCCAAGGCCAAGCAGTTCGTCGCCGACCTGTTCAAGAATGTCCCGGTGCTGGACAGCGGCGCCCGCGGCTCCACCGTCACCTTCACCCAGCGGCAGCTCGGCGACGTTCTGCTGGCCTGGGAGAACGAGGCCTTCCTGTCGCTTCAGGAATTCGGCGCCGACAAGTTCGACATCGTCGTGCCGTCGCTGTCGATCCTGGCGGAGCCGCCGGTCACGGTCGTCGACTCGGTGGTCGACCGCAAGGGAACGCGCAAGGCGGCGGAAGCCTACCTGAACTTCCTCTACACGCCCGAGGCCCAGGAGATCGCGGCGAAGAACTTCTACCGCCCGCGCCTGCCGGAGGTCGCTGCGCGGTATGCGGATCGCTTCCCGAATGTTAAGCTTGTGACCATCGACGGTTCCTTCGGGGGCTGGCGCACGGCGCAGGAGAAGCATTTCGCGGATGGCGGCGTCTTCGACCAGATTTACCAGAAGGGCCGCTGACCCGTGGTCGCGGCAACCACCAGCGACGCCGTGCTTCCCAATACGGGGGGCACGGTGTTGAGCGTTCTTCGAAAACCCAGCGTCCTGCCCGGCTTCGGGCTGACCCTGGGATTCACGCTGACCTATCTGTCCCTGATCGTCCTGCTGCCGCTGGCCGCGCTGGCGCTGAAGGCGGCTGGGCTGGGCTGGTCCGGCTTCTGGGACGCGGTGCTGACGCCGCGCGTCCTGGCCGCCTTCAAGGTCAGTTTCGGGCTGTCGCTGGCCGCCGCTGCGGTCAACGCCGTCTTCGGCTTCATCGTCGCCTGGGTGCTGGTGCGCTACCGCTTCCCCGGCGACCGGATCGTCGACGCGCTGGTGGATCTGCCCTTCGCCCTGCCCACCGCGGTCGCCGGCATCGCGCTCAGCGCGCTGTACGCACCCAACGGCTGGATCGGCTCCCTGCTGATGGAGTGGTTCGGGCTGAGGGTGGCCTTCACGCCGCTGGGCATCGCCATCGCCTTGACCTTCATCGGCCTGCCCTTCGTGGTGCGCACCGTGCAGCCGATCCTCCAGGACCTGCCGCCGGAGGAGGAGGAGGCCGCCGCGGCCCTGGGGGCCACGCGCTGGCAGGCCTTCCGGCGGGTGGTGTTCCCGGCGCTCCTGCCGGCCCTGCTGACCGGCTTCGCCCTGTCCTTCGCCCGCGGGGTGGGGGAGTACGGCTCGGTGATCTTCATCGCCGGCAACATCCCCGGCCTGTCGGAAATCCTTCCGCTGCTGATCGTCATCAAGCTGGAGCAGTACGACTATGCCGGCGCTGCCGCGGTCGGCGTGCTGATGCTGATGGCGTCCTTCGTGCTGCTGCTGGCCTTGAACCTGCTGCAAGCCTGGATGAGGTCGCGCCATGCTCGTTAAGAAAGCCGTCGGGTTCACCCCGGCGCTGGCCGACAGCCGCTGGTTGAAGGGGCTTCTGATCGCCACGGCGCTGGCCTTCCTGATGCTGTTCCTGGTGCTGCCGCTGGTCGCGGTCTTCGTCGAGGCGCTGCGCCGCGGCACGGACGCCTACTGGGCGGCCCTGATGGAGCCGGACGCGGTGGCGGCGATCAAGCTGACGCTGATCGTCGCGGTCATCGCCGTGCCGATGAACCTCCTCTTCGGGGTGGCGGCGTCCTGGTGCATCGCCAAGTTCGACTTCCGTGGCAAGGACGTGCTGATCACCTTGATCGACCTGCCGTTTTCGGTGTCGCCGGTGATCTCCGGCCTGATCTACGTGCTGCTGTTCGGGCTGCACGGGCTGATGGGGCCGTTCCTGAAGTCGCAGGGCATCCAGATCATCTTCGCCGTGCCGGGGCTGGTGCTCGCCACCGTCTTCGTCACCTTCCCCTTCGTCGCCCGCGAGCTGATCCCGCTGATGCAGGAGCAGGGCAACGAGGAGGAGGAGGCGGCTCTGGTGCTGGGCGCGTCCGGCTGGCAGACCTTCTGGCGCGTCACCCTGCCCAACATCAAATGGGGCCTGCTGTACGGCGTCCTGCTGTGCAACGCCCGCGCGATGGGCGAGTTCGGCGCGGTGTCGGTGGTGTCCGGCCACATCCGGGGCGAGACCAACACGATGCCCCTGCATGTCGAGATCCTCTACAACGAATACAACTTGGTCGCTGCCTTCGCGGTGGCCTCGGTGCTGGCCATGCTCGCCCTCGTCACGCTGGTCGTGAAGTCGGTGCTGGAATGGCGCTTCGGGGCTGAGCTGGCGGCCACCCGGCATTGAGGCGACGCACGTCATGGCGATCCAGGTTTCGGGCATCACCAAGCAATTCGGCAGTTTCCGCGCGCTCGACGCGGTGGACCTCGAGGTCCGTTCCGGCGAGCTTCTGGCCCTGCTCGGCCCGTCGGGCTCGGGCAAGACGACCCTGCTGCGCATCATGGCGGGGCTGGAGTTCGCCGATTCCGGCAGCCTCCTGCTCAACGGGGAGGAGGCGCTGAGCCTCACCCCGCGGGAGCGGCAGGTCGGCTTCGTCTTCCAGCATTACGCGCTGTTCCGCCACATGACCGTCTTCGAGAATGTGGCCTTCGGGATGAAGGTGCGGCCACGCGGCCAGCGCCCGGCCTCGACCGAGATCAAGCGGCGCGTCATGGAACTGCTGGAACTGGTCCAGCTCGCCCATTTCGCCGACCGCTATCCGGCGCAGCTCTCCGGCGGGCAGCGGCAGCGCGTGGCGCTGGCCCGCGCGCTCGCCATCGAGCCGAAGGTGCTGCTGCTCGACGAGCCGTTCGGCGCGCTCGACGCCAAGGTGCGCAAGGAGCTGCGGCGCTGGCTGCGCAAGCTGCACGAGGACATCCACATCACCTCCGTCTTCGTCACCCACGACCAGGAGGAGGCGCTGGAACTGGCCGACCGCGTCGTGGTGATGAGCCAGGGCCGGATCGAGCAGGTGGGCAGCCCCGCGGAGGTCTACGACCGCCCGGCCTCGGCCTTCGTCTACGAGTTCCTCGGGCAGGTGAACCGCTTCGACTGCGTGGTGGCGGACGGGGTGGCGCGGACGGCCAACGGGGCGCTGTCCATCCCCGCCGACGGCACGGTCCGCGGCCCGGCCATCGCCTATGTGCGCCCGCACGATCTGGGCCTGAGCCCTAGCGCCGGCGGGCCGGGCCGGGTGTCGGGAATCCATGTGGTGGGGCCGGACGCGCGGATCGAGATCGACCTCGCCGGCCTGCCGCTGGAAGCCGAGATGGACCGCGAGCGCCTGTCCGCCCTGGGCCTGCGCCTTGGCGACCAGTGCGCCGTCCACATCGACCGCGCCCGCGTTTTCCCGCAGCCCTGACGGCCTGCGGATGGTGCCCGGCCTACCCGCGAAAAGGGGCGGGTCGGGCGTTCCGCCTCATGCGAACGGGATTCTTGCGGACCATGGAGTCTGCCCCGTCCGGGCCACGGACTAAGTCCAACGCCGACTCGTAACGCCATTGCCTTCTGGCGATGCGGACGGCGGATGTGTTGAGCCTTCCGCATTGCACCAAATGCAGGAGGCACCGGTGGACCATTCAGGACTGTCGCAGGCCCCCGGCCCCGGCCCCGGCGCCGCTGCCCTGCGGACGGACGCCGGGGCCGGAGCCTGGTCGCCGCCGTTGGCGCTCGTGCTGCCGGTGATCCTGGCGCTGCTTCTCCTGCCGCTCATCCTGGTGGAGATGCCACCGCTGCTCGACTACCCGAACCATCTGGCGCGGGTGGACGTGCTGCTGCACTACCGGTCCGATCCCTTCCTGGCCGACCATTACACCGCCTCCCTGACGCCGGTCCCGAACCTGCTGATGGAGGCGGTGATGCTGCCGCTCGCCAGCGTGCTGCCGCTGTACGTCGCCGGGCGCGTTTACATGGCGCTGGCCGGGCTGCTGACCCTGTTCGGGGCCATGCTGCTGAACCGCACGCTGTTCGGGCGGTGGAGCCTGTGGCCGCTGTGCGGTGCGCTGTTCATCTACAACGCCACGCTGATCGGCGGCTTCATGAGCTTCTCGCTCGGCCTCGGCTTCCTGCTGGTCGGGCTGTCGCTGTGGATCGCGCTGGCGGGGCGGCGCTGGCAGGTGCCGGTGGGGATGGGCTGTGCCCTCTTCCTCTATTTCGCCCACGCCATCGTGCTCGGCTCCTTCCTGCTCTGCCTGTTCGCGGTGGAGGCGGTGAAGTATGTGGGGAAGGGGCGCAAGCCGCTGACACTCGCCAATTTCGGGCGCGATGCCCTGCGCTTCGCCGCCCTGCTGGCCCTTCCCGCGGCGCTGTTCGCCGGCACGGTGGGGACGCATCTCCTGCAGTCCGACGCGGCGGCGGTGGGCGCTCGCGACAGCACGCCGGTCCTGCTGCTGAAGGAGGTCTACTGGCGGCTGAAGAAGCTGACCGAGCTGAAGCAGTGGCGCTACCGGCTACATGACATGCTTGCCCCGGTCCTGAACTACAACACGCTGCTGGACGTGGCGACCCTGCTGCTGATCCTGGGCGGCATGGTGGCGGCGCGTCTGGCGGGCTGGCTGCGCGCCGCGCCGGCGATGATGCTGGCGGTGGGGTTGTTCGTTTTGGCCTTCTTCGTCGTGCCCGACCCCTTCTTCGGCACCTATTTCGTGTCGATCCGCTTCTGGATCCTCGCGGCCTTCCTGCTGGTGGCCGGCACCGACATCCGCTTTCCCAGCGCCCGCGCCGCGGCGGCCTTCGCCGCCGGGCTGCTCGCCCTGCTGACGGTGCGGACCGGCGTGCTGACGCTCAACTGGCTGGCCTACGAGGACGACGTGGCCGATCTGCGCCGCGCCATGGAGCGGATCGAGCCCGGACGCTCGGTCCTGATCGCCTGGGCGGGGCAGGAGGCCGGCTGCTGCAACACGCGGGAGTTCCTGCTCACCCAGCCGCCCTGGCGGCACGCGCTGGTCGCCTTGCCCAGCCTGATCCATCTGCCGTCGCTGATCACCGTGGAGCGGCGCGCCTTCGTCCCGACCCTGTTCAGCCATCCCGGCAAGCAGCCGCTGACCGTGACCCAGCCCTACCGCGACCGCTGCATGGCGATCTACGAGGGGGTTCCGGTGGATGTGCGCCTGCTCTCCCGCCCCGGGGAGGCGACCCTGCGCGACCATGTGGAGCCCTGCCCGCATTACATCGGCTGGCGGGACAAGTATGATTACGTGCTGGTGATGTTCTCCAACGTCTTCCACGCGGCCGGGCTCCAGCCGCCGCCGGGCGCGCAGGAGGTCTACCGCGGCACCGTCTTTGACCTGTGGCGGGTCGAGCGCTGAGGCGATTGCCCAGTCGTTCCGGTCAGTCGTTCTGGCCGGCCGGCTCGCTGAGCGCGTCGTAGCCGCGGTCGCGGACGCTCTTCAGGCTCAGGTCGATGGTCTCGGCGTCCACCCCGGCGTTGCGCAGCACGAGGCTGGCGAGCTGCAGGCTGGCCTCCAGCGTCTCCGGCACCACGGCGCTTGCCCCGGCCCTCTTCAGCCGCGCGCCGCGGTCGAGATCGTGGGCGCGGGCGGCGATGGCCAGGCGCGGGGCGGCGCGGCGGATGGCCTCCACGGCGCGCTCCGCCATGTCCGGGCGGTTGACGGTGATGACGGCGGCCCGCGCCCGCTCGATCCCGGCGGCGCGCAGCACGCCGATCTGGCTGGAATCGCCGTAATAGACCGGCAGCCCCTCGGCCCGCGCCGCCGCCACCCGCTGCGGGTCGAGGTCCAGCGCGACGTAAGGGATGTCGTGGGTGCGCAGCAGCCGCGCCACGGCGCGCCCGACCCGGCCGTAGCCGGCGATCAGCACATGGCCGGTGATGTCGCTGGTCTCCACGCCGAAGGCCTCGGCGCCGTAGCGGGCCTCGACCCTCTGGGCCAGCCGCTGGGCGATGGCGCCGACCAGCGGCGTGACCGCCATGCTGAGCGCCACGCAGGAGGACAGCAGAAGCCCCGTCTCGCCCTCCAGCACCGCCAGCCGCGTCGCCTTGCCGATCAGCACGAAGGCGAACTCGCCGCCCTGCGACAGCAGCAGCCCGATGCGCAGCGAGGTCGCCAGCCCAAGCCCCGACAGGCGGCAGAGCAGGAACAGCAGGATGCTCTTGCCGACCAGAAGCGCCGCGGTCACCATCAGGATGTCGTCGGCGCGCTGGAGCATGGCCGGCAGGTCCAGCGTCATCCCCACGGTCATGAAGAACAGGCCGAGCAGCAGGCCGCGGAACGGCTCGATGTCGGCCTCCACCTGATGGCGGTAGGCGGTGTCGGCCATCAGCATGCCGGCCAGGAAGGCGCCCAGCGCCATCGACATGCCGGCCGCCCCCGTCAGCCAGGCGACCGCCAGGACGACCAGCAGGTTGGTCGCCGTGAAGACCTCCGGGCTCTTGGCCGAGGCCACGAAGTGATAGACCGGGCGCACCACGAAGCGGCCCAGCAGCATGATGGCGCCGATCGCCGCGACGGCCTTGACCCCGGCCAGGGCGAGCGCCCAGGGAATGCTGGTGTCGCCACCGGCCAGCAGCGGCAGCAGGGTCAGCAGCGGCACGACAGCCAGATCCTGGAAGATCAGCACGGCGACCGACACGCGCCCGAACCGCGCCACCGTCTCCCCGCGCTCGACCAGCAGCTTCAGCACCGTGGCGGTGGAGGAGAAGGCCAGCATGCCGCCGATCACCAGCGCGGCGGCCACGTCCTCGCCCAGCGCGTAGGCGACGGCGGCGATGGCGGCGCTGGTCAGGACGACCTGCATCAGCCCAAGCCCGAAGATGTAGCGCCGCATCGCCCGCAGGCGCGACAGAGGCAGTTCCAGCCCGATGGCGAAGAGGAGGAAGACCACCCCGAATTCGGACAGAACCTGCGGAAGCTCCATGTCCACCACCGGTCCCGGCGT
>NZ_CP022254.1:1695000-1776336 GCF_003119195.2 Azospirillum baldaniorum
AGGTTGGACCATTCCGGGCTGGCGGTGGTGTGGACGAGCACGATGTAGCCGTCTCCGCGCTTTTCCGAGGTGACCAGGGGCGTGCCGTCCTGGAGCCGCGCCCAGGTGCGGTCGGCGAGGTCCAGCGCCGGCTCGGCCAGCACCTGCCGCGAGACGGCGACGTCGTCGGGGATGTGCAGGCCGGCGAAGGGGCTGCGGCCGTCGAAGGGCTGGAGCTTCGCCGGCTCCGACCAGGACAGGGCGCCGCCCAGCGCCCGGTCGCCCAGACGCAGGCGCACCGGGACCAGACGGTCGGGATTCTGGGCCAGCCGCGGCCCGGCGAAGCGCAGCAGCACGCCGCCCTTGCGCACCCAATCCTCGATGGTCTGGGCCTCCTGTCCGGTCAGGGCGCCGATGTCCGACAGGACCAGCACGGCGAGGTCGCGCTTGAGAAGCTCGTCCGGCTCGCCGCGGCGCACCTCGTTGTAGGGGGCCAGCGCCCGTTCCAGATAGTGCAGGTCCGACAGCAGCGGCTGGTTCTCGCCGTTGGCGCGGCCCGAGGCCAGCCCGACCGGGCGGCGGCGCCAGCGCTCGTCGAGCAGGACGGTGGCCCCGGCGGTGGTGTCGTTCTCCACGCGCAGGCTGGCGGCGTCGTTGCGCAGCTCCGCCGGTACCTCGAAGCGCACCTCGCGGGTGAGTTGCCCGGCGTCGAAGGCGACGGGCTGGCGGGTCAGCAGGCGGCCGTCGGCCCCGGACAGGCGCACGGTGACGCTTTCCGGACGGGAGGCGTCGGCGCGCACCACGCGGGCCGTCAGACCGGCGCCCTCCGATGAGGGGGGGAGCAGCAGGTGGGGCGGCTTCTCCGCGGAGTCGTCGAGGATCTCCAGGGAGCCCATGCGCTGCAGCGTTTCGGCGAGGCCGCGGGCGGTGCGGTCGCCGATGCCGTCCGACAGCCAGACGGTGTGGGCGGAGCCGCGCGCGGCGAGACCGCGCACCGCCTCCAGCGCGCCGGCGCGGTCGGTCGGCCAGGGGTGCGGCTCCAGCGCCTGGATCAGGCGGCGGGCTTCCGAGGCGGGCAGGGGCGGGCTGGCCTTCACCGCCTCGCCCCCGGCGGGCCGGGCGGTCGGCAGCAGGACGACCGGACGGTTCTGCCGCTCCGCCTGCGACACCAGCTCCTCCATGGCGGCGCGGCGGCCCGTCCAGTCGCGGCCCGACGCCCAGCCGTTGTCGACCAGGAGCAGCAGCGGCCCACTGCCCGGCAGGGCGGCGCGCGGGTTCAGCAGCGGCCCGGCCAGCGCCAGGATCAGCAGCGCGGCGACGATCAGGCGCAGGATCAGCAGCCACAGCGGGGTGCGGGCCGGAGTTTCCTCCCGCGCCGTCAGGTCGCGCAGCAGCCGGATGGCGGGGAAGCGCACCACCCGCGGGGCCGGCGGCGTGACGCGCAGCAGCCACCACAGCACCGGCAGGACGGCCAGGGCGGCCAGCACCCACGGAACGGCAAAGGCGATCGGTCCGAAACCCAGCATCGGCGTCTACGCTGTTGGAGGATGAAGAATCGGGTGCGAAGCAATTGCCCCCTCCCTACCCCTCCCCCGCTTCGCAGGGGAGGGGATTTTGCGTACTGGCCCTCCCCTGCGAAGCGGGGGAGGGAGGGACCCGCGAAGCGGGAGGGTGGGGGCAACGCGCCGCTCCACCTAAACCGCCTCGCGCGCCAGGGCGCCCCACAGCCCGAGCAGGGCGGTCTGGGGCGGCCGGTCGGTGCGGTGGACGGCGTAGGTCCAGCCGGCGGTGCGGGCCAGGGCGTCGAGACCGTCCTGGTGGGCGCGCAGCCGCTCCAGGTAGGTCTCGCGCACCGCCTCGACCCGCGGCACCAGGAGTTCCTCCTCGCCTTCGAAGCCTTCGAACTCGACGCGGCCCTCGTAGGGCAGGGTCTCCTCCGCCGGGTCGAGGATTTGCAGCAGATGGCCGCGCACGCCGCGTCCGGTCAGGGCCGACACGGTGGCGTGGATCTCCGGCAGCGGCGACAGCAGATCGCCCACCAGCACCACCTGGGCGTGGCGGGGTAGCGGTTCGGGCTGCGGCAGCGCGTCGGGAGAATGGGCGTTGCGCGGGTCGGTCATCTGACCGGCCATGCGGTTCAGGGCGAACTTGCCATGGTCCGGGCGCTGGCCGGAGTTCAGCAGGCCCACCCGCTCGCCGCCGCGCACCAGCAGAACCGCGGCGGCGAGGGTCAGCAGGTCGGCGCGCTCCCGCTTGGTCGGCAGGCCGTTGACCGAGCGGTAGTCCATGGAAGGCGAGCGGTCGCGCCACAGCCAGACGGTCTGCGCGGCCTCCCACTCGTTCTCGCGCACATAGACGGGCTGGGTCTTGCCGGACTGCCGCCAGTCGATCATCTGCGGCGAGTCGCCGGGCTGGTAGCGGCGGAACTGCCAGAAGGTCTCGCCCAGCCCGACGCGGCGCCGTCCGTGAACGCCCTGCGCCACCGTGGAGGCGACGCGCTCCGCCGCGACCAGCAGCGGCGGCAGGGTGGCGGCCAGCCCCTCCGCGCGCTGCTGCGCCCGCAGGGTGGTGGCGCCAAGGGTGGGACTGGCCATCGGCGGGTCCTTACGACAACGGGGCGCAGAGGCGGTTGATGATGTCGTCCAGCGTGATCCCGTCCGCCCGCGCCGCGAAGTTCAGCGCCATGCGGTGGCGCAGCACGGGCTTCGCCAGGGCCACCACGTCGTCCAGCGACGGCGCCAGCCGCCCGTCCAGCACCGCGCGGGCGCGGGCGGCGAGCATCAGCGCCTGGCTGGCGCGCGGGCCGGGACCCCAGGCGACGTGGCGCTGCACCTCCGGCAGGTCGGTCGCCTCCGGACGGCCCCGCCGCACGAGGTCGAGGATGCCGTCGACCACCCCCTCGCTGACCGGCACGCGGCGGACCAGCCGTTGCGCCACCTGGAGGTCGGCGGGGGAGAGCACCGTCACCGCCTGCTCGTCCAGTGAGCCGGTGGTGGCGATCATCATCCGCCGCTCGGCGTCGCGGTCGGGGTAATCGACGTCGATCTGCATCAGGAAGCGGTCGAGTTGGGCCTCCGGCAGCGGGTAGGTGCCTTCCTGCTCCAGCGGATTCTGGGTGGCCAGCACGTGGAAGGGCTGGGGCAGGGCGTGGTAGTGGCCGGCGACCGACACGCGCCGCTCCTGCATCGCCTGGAGCAGGGCGGATTGGGTGCGCGGGCTGGCGCGGTTGATCTCGTCGGCCATCAGCAGCTGGCTGAACACCGGCCCGGGAATGAAGCGGAAGGAACGGCGGCCCTGCTCGTTCTCCTCCAGCACCTCCGACCCCAGGATGTCGGCGGGCATCAGGTCGGGCGTGCACTGGATGCGCTTCTCGGCGAGGCCCAGCACGGTGCCCAGCGTCTCGACCAGCCGCGTCTTGGCGAGGCCCGGCACGCCGATCAGCAGCACGTGGCCGCCGGCCAGGAGCGTGATCAGCGTGAGGTCGATGACCTCCTGCTGGCCGAAGATGATCCGGCCGATGCGGTCGCGGACGTGGGTCAGCCGGCCGCCCAGCGCCTCGATCTCCGCCATGAGCTGGTGCGGGTTCTCGGCGGCGGGAAAGTTCTGGCCCGGATTGGCCCCCGGATTGACGGCGTCGGTTGCGCTCACGTCTCTGCTCCCGTTTAAGACCATTCACTCTGGTGGGCAACCATGACCGCCCAATCATGACCGCCCAATCATGACCACTGGGGCCGAAACGGCCATCGTGGCAAATCCGCCAGTTCGGACCTATGTGACGAGTATGGCGAAATTACGTTGCGCGGCCAGTTCCCTCTGTGCCCCTCAGGCCCGAAAAAGACGAGAAGGCTAGCGATGAAGGTCGGCAATGACGGGGCGAATGACAAGCGCCCAAATGAAACGCGCTCAGGTGGAGAGAGCGGCGAAAGCCTGCCCCTCCCTCTCCCCCTGGCCGCAAGGGAGCAGCGGTTCGACATCCGCATCGCTCGCGACGGCACGTGGTTCCACGAGGGCGACCCGATCCGGCGGATCGAGCTGGTCAAGCTGTTCGCCACGGTCCTGCGGCGGGACGAGTCCGGCGACTTCTGGCTGGTCACCCCGGTCGAGCGTGGGCGGATCGTGGTCGAGGACACGCCGTTCGTCGCCGTGGAAATGGCCGCAAGTGGACATGGAGACGAACAGGTCCTGTCGTTCCGCACAAATTTAGACGAATGGGTCGAATCTGGGCCGGATCATCCGATCAGGGTCGTCCACAATCCTGAAAATGGCGAACCGACGCCCTATATCCTCATAAGAAACGGGCTCGAAGCGCGAATTCTCCGGCCGGTCTACTACGAAATGGTGGACCGGGCCGATACGCGCGGCCATGATGGTGAGGCTGAGGTGGGGGTATGGAGCAAGAAGGTCTTCTTCGCGCTGGGCAGGCTGCCTGGCGGGTGAGTCTCGACGAGGTCCGCAAGCGCTTTCCGGGAAGCGCCGCCGCCGACCTGCGCCCGGCCAAGGTGCGCGGCGACCACGATCTGAATCCCGGTTTCGAACCCTCCCAGGGCAAGCTGCGGGAGGCCGCCGTCCTGGTGCCGCTGGTCGACCGTCCGGAGGAGTTGACGGTCATCTTCACCCAGCGCACAGCCAACCTGACGGCCCATGCCGGGCAGATCAGCTTCCCCGGCGGCCGGATGGAGAGCGACGACCGCGACCCGGAGGACACCGCCCTGCGCGAGACCGAGGAGGAGATCGGGCTGGGGCGCGACCATATCGAGGTGCTGGGTCGGCTCGACACCTACGTGACGCGCACCGGCTTCCGGGTGACACCGGTGGTCGGGCTGGTGCGTCCTCCCTTTCAGGTGACTCCCGACCCGACCGAGGTGGCGGAGGTTTTCGAGGTGCCGCTGGCCGCCATCCTCGACCCGACCAACCCGCAGCGCCACAGCCGCGAATTCCAGGGTGCGCAACGCTATTTCTACGCCTTCCCCTACCAGCAGCGCTTCATCTGGGGGGCGACGGCGGGGATGCTGGTGAATCTCTGCGATGTCCTGCGTGCCGAGGGGATGGGCGAGGGGCTGGGGTGTGACGGCCTGGGGAGCGATCGCCTGGGCGACCTGCCCGCCGGCGGACCATCGTAGGGCGGGCGGCGCGGTGCTGCGGATTTTCCTGACGGTCATCCTGCCCCTGGTCCTGCCCACGGCCGGTTACGCCCTGTATGTGCTGGTGGTCGAGCGCCGCCGCCGCGAGGCGGAGGAGGCGCACAGCCCGGCGCCGTGGTGGGCGACGGCGCCCTGGCCCTGGCTGGTCTTCGCCGGGGTGGCGGCGATGGCGGTGACCCTGGGCTCGGTCGCCATGACCAGCGGGGTGCCGCCGCACACGCCCTACACCCCGGCCCATGTCGAAGACGGGAGGGTGGTTGGCGGCGGGGCCTCCGGCAGCGGGCCATCTGGGAGCGGCCCGTCTGGCAATTGAGCGTTCCACGGGCTAGCCTGCCGCCATGACCGTCAACGCCCGCATCGCTCCCCAGCCCTGGATGACCGCCCCCGAGACGCGCGCCGTGTTCGACGCCCTGGCCGCCGGAGGGGCGGACGCCCGCTTCGTCGGCGGTTGCGTGCGCGACGCGTGGCTGGGCCGCAAGGTCAAGGACATCGACATCGCCACTCATGCCCCGCCGGAGCGGGTGATGGCGCTGCTGAAGGCCGCGGGCATCGGCGCCATTCCCACCGGGATCGAGCACGGCACCATCACCGCCGTGGTCGGGAAGGCTCATTACGAGATCACCACGCTGCGTCGAGACGTCGAGACCTTCGGGCGTCATGCCCGCGTCGAATTCACCGACGACTGGCGGGAGGACGCCGCCCGGCGCGACCTGACCATGAACGCCCTGAGCTGCACGCTGGACGGCTGCGTCTACGACCCCTTCGGGGGATTGGCGGACATGGCCGCCGGGCGGGTGCGCTTCGTCGGCGACCCGCGCCAGCGCATCGAAGAGGACGTGCTGCGCCTGCTGCGCTTCTTCCGCTTCCACGCCCATTACGGCCGCGGCGCGCCGGACGAGGCGGCATTGGCCGCCTGCGCGGAGATGGCCCCCCGCCTGCCCACCCTGTCCGGGGAACGGGTGCGGGGCGAGCTGTCCCGCCTGCTGGCGGCGCCCGACCCGGCGTCGGCCTGGGCGTTGATGATCCGGCTCGGCGTGATGGTCCATCTGCTGCCGGACGCGGTGCGCACCGCTCGGCTGGACGGTCTGGTCCGGCTGGAGCACGATCTGGACGAGCCGCCCGAGGCGGTGCGCCGCTTCGCCGCCGTGCTGGACACCGACCGGGCGGGGGCGCTGGCCGTGGCCCAGACCCTGCGCCTGTCCAACGCCGACCGCGACCGCCTCGCCGCCCTGACCGAGCCGCCGATGGCCGTGTCGCCGTCCGACGGTCCGGTGAAGCGGCGGCAGGCGCTCTACCGGCTGGGCGACGCCGGGCTGTACCGCGACCTCGTGCTTCTGGCGGCGGTGGATGCCCCCGGCCCGATGGCGCTCGACGCGGTGAAGGCGGCGCTGGCGACCGCCGAGGATTTGCCGTCCCTGGCCCTCCCCATCGCCGGGCGAGACCTGCTGGCCATGGGGATGCCGCGCGGCCCGGCGGTGGGCGCGTTGCTGAAGCAGGTCGAGGCGTGGTGGATCGCCGAGGACTTCCAGCCGGGACGGGACGAGTGTTTGGCGGAGGCGAAAAGGCGGTTGGAAAATCCCTCTCCCCTCCGGGGAGAGGGTGCCCGCGCAGCGGGCGGGTGAGGGGGATGTGCTTGTGCCGAACATACCGACACGCACAACCCCCTCACCCTGACCCTCTCCCCGGAGGGGAGAGGGAAATGTCCGTGTTTACGGCCACTTCACCTCGGGCGGCATGCTCATCAATATGGCCTCGGTGTTGCCGCCGGTCTTCAGGCCGAAGGTCGTCCCACGGTCGTAGAGCAGGTTGAACTCGACGTAGCGGCCGCGGCGGATCAGCTGGTGCTCGCGCTGCTCCGCGGTCCAGGGGCGGTTCATGTGGCGGCGGACCAGGGCGGGGAAGACCTCCAGGAAGGCCAAGCCCACGTCGCGGGTGAAGGCGAAGTCGGCCTCCCAGTTCCCGGAATCCAGATTGTCGTAGAAGATGCCGCCGACGCCGCGCGCCTCGCCCCGGTGCGGCAGGAAGAAGTAGCGGTCGCACCATTCCTTGTAACGTGCGTAGCAGGTCGGGTCGTGGCGGTCGCAGGCGTTGCGGAAGGCGGCGTGGAAATCGGCGGTGTCCTGCTCGTCGGGCACCATCGGGGTCAGGTCGGCGCCGCCGCCGAACCAGCCGAGGCTGGTCACGATGTGGCGCGTGTTCATGTGGGTGGCCGGCACCAGCGGCGAGCGCATGTGCGCGACGAGGCTGATCCCCGACGCCCAGAACCGCCCGTCCTCCGCGGCGCCGGGGATGTTGGCGCGGAACTCCGGGCTGAAGGTGCCGTGCACCGTGGAGACGTTGACCCCCACCTTCTCGAACACGCGGCCGCGCATCACCGACATCACGCCGCCGCCGCCCTCGCCGCCGCCATGGTCGGGGCGCTGCCAGGGCTTGCGCTCGAAGCGGCCCGGCGGCAGGTCGGCATGGGTGCCGGTCAGCTCGTCCTCGATCCGTTCGAACTCGGCGCAGATGCGGTCACGCAGTTCGGCGAACCAGGCGCTGGCCTGAGCCTGACGGGCGGTTCTGATGTCCATGGCGTCGGTGGGGGAGGTGGTCATGGGCGGGCGTCCGGCGTCGGTCAGGGCGAAGGAAGGGGCGAGGGTCTGGGCAATGCGGCCGTCTGCCGCAGGGCTTCACCCAACACCATCGCGGCACTCAGCGCAACATTCAGCGACCGGGCGGGCGGCATCAGGGGGATGACCAGCCGGGCGTCGGCCGCCGCGTGGACCTCGTCGGGCACCCCGGCGCTCTCGCGCCCGACCATGATCCGGTCGTCCGGCGCGAAGGCGAACTCGGTGTAGGGAACGGCGCCGCGGGTGGTCAGCAGCACCAGCCGCCCGCCCTGCGGCAGCGCCCGGTAGGCCGCCCAGGAGCTGTGCCGGACCAGGGCCAGCTGGTCGATGTAGTCCATCCCGGCCCGGCGCAGCTTGCGGTCGTCCAGAACGAAGCCGCAGGGCTCGATCAGGTCCAGCGGCACCCCGAGTCCCGCCGCCAGACGCATCAGAGTCCCGGCGTTCTGGGGAATGTCCGGTTCGAAGAGAACGAGGCGCATGAAATTCCCTTTTGGTTCAGCGAAGTCTAATGGTGCACCGCAAAGCGCGACAAGTTGTCCCGATGACAAAACCTTTTCAAGGCGTTGCCGCGACTGTATACCGCACCCCGGATACCCGGGACATACAACCCCGGTCGACGCGGCGCGCACCCACCCACCCAGTGAGCGGACATGCCCGTCAAGTCGTGATAAACACTGGTCCACGTGTCATAGGGCGCTTCGGCGCGCCGCGTATGCCTTGAGGAGATTAACGCTTATGGCTCAGACCACGCATCCGCCCGGGACGGGTGGCCACGCGGCCCCCGGCGGCGAGGGGGCTTCCCGCCGTGATTTTCTCTACCTCGCCACCGGGGCCGTGGGTGCCATTGGTGTCGCGTCGGCCGTCTGGCCGTTCATCGACAGCATGAACCCGGCCGCCGACACCCTCGCGCTGGCTTCGATCGACGTGGATCTGGCCCCGGTCCAGGAAGGCCAGGCGATCACCGTCACCTGGCGCGGCAAGCCGGTCTTCGTCCGCCACCGCACGGCGAAGGAGATCGAGGAGGCGCGCACCGTCAACCTCGGCGAGCTGCGCGACCCGGCCGCCGACGACGCCCGCGTCAAGAAGCCGGAATGGCTGATCGTCGTCGGCATCTGTACGCACTTGGGCTGCGTGCCGCTGGGCCAGAAGCCGACCGATCCGCGCGGCGACTACGACGGCTGGTTCTGCCCCTGCCACGGCTCGCACTACGACACCGCAGGGCGCATCCGCAAGGGTCCCGCCCCGGCCAACCTCGTCGTTCCGCAGTACGCTTTCACGAGCGACACCGCGGTCCGGCTCGGCTAAGCGGCCCTTAAGGTTCTGGAGACCCCAAGATGGCTCAGGCTCACGCCCCCCAGTTCAAGAATCCCGTTGTGAAGTGGATCGACAGCCGCCTGCCGATCTTCACGATGCTGGACCATGAGTACAACCAGTATCCGATGCCCCGGAACGTCAACTATCTGTGGGCGTTCGGTGCCATCGCCGGCATCATGCTGGTCATCATGATCGCCACCGGCCTCGTGCTGGCGATGCAGTATGCGGCCAACACGCACATCGCCTTCGAGTCGGTGGAGCGCATCATGCGCGACGTCAACTACGGCTGGCTGCTGCGCTACGTCCACGCCAACGGCGCGTCGATGTTCTTCATCGCCGTCTACATCCACATGTTCCGCGGTCTCTACTACGGCTCCTACAAGGCGCCGCGCGAGATACTGTGGATCCTCGGCGTGCTGATCCTGCTGGCCATGATGGCGACCGCCTTCATGGGCTACGTGCTGCCGTGGGGCCAGATGAGCTTCTGGGGCGCCACCGTCATCACGAACCTGTTCTCGGCCTTCCCGCTGGTCGGCGACCCGATCGTGACCTGGCTGTGGGGCGGCTTCTCGGTCGACAACCCGACGCTGAACCGCTTCTTCGCGCTGCACTTCCTGCTGCCGTTCGTGCTGCTGGGCCTGGTCGTCCTCCACACCGCCGCCCTGCACGTCTCCGGTTCCAACAACCCGCTGGGCATCGACGCCAAGGGCCCGCAGGACACCGTGCCGTTCAACCCGTACGTCACGATCAAGGACGGCTTCGCGGTCGTCGTGTTCCTGATCTTCTACGCGGCCTTCGTCTTCTTCGCGCCGAACTACCTCGGACACCCGGACAACTACATCCCGGCCAACCCGCTGGTCACCCCGGCGCACATCGTTCCGGAATGGTACTTCCTGCCGTTCTACGCGATCCTGCGCGCGATCCCGGACAAGCTGGGCGGCGTGCTCGCCATGTTCGGCGCCATCGCGGTGCTGGCGGCTCTGCCGTGGCTCGACACCTCCAAGGTGCGCAGCTGCAAGTTCCGTCCGATCTACCGCCAGTTCTTCTGGATCCTCGCCATCGACGCCCTGGTCCTCGGCTACGCCGGCGCGATGCCCGCGGAAGGCGTGTGGCTGCTGGTCGCCCGCATCGGCACGGCCTACTACTTCTTCCACTTCCTGATCCTGCTGCCGCTGCTGGGCAAGCTGGAGCGTCCGTTGCCGCTCCCCGCCAGCATCTGCGAACCGGTTCTGAAGGGCGGTGGCCGCGTTGCCGCCGGCGCCCACGCCAAGCCCATGGAGAAGGCATAATGCGCTCTCTGAAGTCTGCCATCCTCTCCGCGGCCGTCGCCCTGGGTCTGGCCGGCGCCGCGCAGGCGTCGGAAGCGGTGCACATTCCCAAGCAGGAGTGGTCGCACAGCGGCGTGTTCGGCACCATCGACAAGGCCTCGGCGCAGCGCGGCTTCCAGATCTACAAGGAAGTCTGCTCGACCTGCCACTCGGCCAAGCTGGTCCCGATCCGCACGCTCGCCGGCATCGGCTTCAACGAGGACGAGCTGAAGGCGATCGCCGCCGGCTATGAGGTCCAGGCCGGTCCGAACGACGCGGGTGAGATGTTCATGCGTCCGGGCATCCCGGCCGACCGCTTCCCGTCGCCGTTCCCCAACGACAACGCCGCCCGCGCCGCCAACAACGGCGCCCTGCCGCCGGACCTGTCGCTGATGGCGAAGGCCCGCGTCGGCGGCGAGGACTACCTCTACGCCTTCCTGACCGGCTTCGAGGAGAACCCGCCGGAAGGCGTGACCCTGATGCCGGGCATGAACTACAACAAGTACTTCCCGGGCCATCAGGTGGGCATGCCCAACATCCTGATGCCGGACGGCGTGACCTACGCCGACGGCACCCCGGCGACGGTGCAGCAGCAGGCCCACGACATCAGCACCTTCCTGACCTTCATCGCCGAGCCGCACATGGATGCGCGCAAGCAGATGGGCGTGAAGGTGATCCTGTTCCTGATCGTGCTGGCCGGCCTGATGTACGCCACCAAGCGCAAGCTGTGGAGCACCTTGCACTGAGCCGCGTCCCGGCCCGGTGTGGATGATTGAAGACTGGACAGGGCGCCTTCGGGCGCCCTGTTCTTTTGTGGGCGAGGTTCTTGACCGGCGACCCCATTCCCAGGCGAAGGTGGTGCAGATGACTGACAGGCTGATCGACGAGATCGTGGATTTCTGGTTCGACGAAGCGATGAAGCCCTACTGGTTCCGCCAGTCCGACAGTTTCGACCGGACGGTGCGCGACACGCTGCTTCCCCATCACGAGGCGGCGGCGGAGGGCCGGTACGATCATTGGCTGGAGGATGTGGACGGCTGTCTGGCGCTCTGCGTCCTGCTCGATCAGGTGCCGCGCAACGTCTTCCGCGGTTCGCCGCGGGCCTTCGCGACCGACGGCAAGGCGCTGGCGGTGGCCCGCCATGTGGTGGAGCAGGGCTACGACCTGGAATGCACCGAGGACGAGCGGATCTTCCTCTATCTGCCGTTCGAGCATCAGGAGGACATGGACTGCCAGGAACTGTCCTGCACCCTGTTCCGGGAGCGGGTCAGCGATCCGGAGGTCGTGGATTACGCCGAACGCCACCGCAAGGTCATCGCGCGCTTCGGGCGGTTTCCCCACCGCAACGCGGTCCTCGGCCGCGAGACGACGCCGGAGGAGGCGGAATTCCTCAAGGAGCCGGGTTCGTCCTTCTGACGGCATCGCCCTCCGGCATCCCGGGCTCCAGCCAGCGCTTCAGGGCGGCCAGCAGTTCAGGGCGGCGCACCGGCTTGGGCACGTAATCGTTCATGCCGGCGACCACGCAGCGGTCGCGGTCCTCGGCGAAGCCGTGGGCGGTGACCGCGATGATCGGCACCGCGGCCCGCGGCCCGGTCATTGTCCGGATGGCCCGTGTCGCGGCGATCCCATCCACCTCCGGCATGGCGACGTCCATCAGCACGGCGTCGTAGGGCGCTTCCGCCGCAGCGACGGAGGCGACGGCCTCGGCCCCGCCGTCCGCGGTGTCCACGGTGAAGCCGACCTTGCGCATCAGCGCCGCGGTCAGCAGCCGGTTGGTCGGGCTGTCGTCAACCACCAGCAGACGTCCGCCGCGCGCCAGGGCCCAGGCGACCAGCCGGTCTTCCAGGGGCGATGGCGGCACGCTGGGGGAAACCGGCGCCGTGCGCGGCGTCGGTTCGATATGGAGGGTGTCTTGTGGCTGTCGGTGCAGAATGTTGTGATTCACGACGAGCCTTTGGCATTTTGCAAATCAATTTGCGCCGGACCGCCGCAGACTCTCGGTTTCCCGAGGGGATAAGATGGCCGGCCTGCCCAACCAAGCAAAGGGTGGGCCAGTTGGTTACGAGATCGAACTTTTCCCGCCGCCCGCGATGGACGGAACGCGGGTACGCCAGCGTGGAGAGGACGTATGGGACTGGTTGATCGGCTTTGGGTGGCCTTCGCGGCCCTGAATGGTGCGGTTGCGGTGGGGGCCGGCGCTTATGCCAGCCACGGGCTTGCCGGCGACCCGCGGGGGCAGGAGTTGTTCCGGCTGGCCGGGCAATACCAGATGTGGCACGCCCTGGCCCTGATTGCCCTGGTCGCTCTGCTGCGCACCGCCGATGGCCCGGCGCGCTTGGCGCTGCGCTTGTCGGGGTGGCTGTTCGTGGCCGGAATTGTGCTTTTCAGCGGGACGCTTTACGCCACGGCGACCAGCGGCCCGCTCTCCTTCGCCATGACGGCCCCGACCGGGGGCAGCGCCTTCATCCTGGGCTGGCTGGTCCTGGCCCTGACGGTTCTCCTGTTCGGGCGGCGCTTCTTCGGAAAGGCTTGAGCCAGGAGGGAGCCGCGTTCAGGCCGAAGCGCCACTGGGCTCTTCGGCGGAGGCGGGGGACTCATCGTCCTTCTTGCGGCTGACGGGTGCGCAGAACAGTTCATGGAGCGTCGCCATGATGGTCTGCGCCTCGTGCCCGTTCAGCGAGTAATAGATGTTCTGGGCCGCACGGCGCGTCCGCACCAGCTTGTCGCGGCGCAGGCGGGCCAGATGCTGGGACAGGGCCGACTGGCTGAGGTCGACCAGTTCCTCCAACTCGCCGACCGACTTTTCACCCTCGGCCAGGTAGCACAGGATGAGCAGGCGGCGCTCGTTGCTCATGGCTTTGAGCAGCGTGCTGGCCCGCCGTGCGTTGCTCTGCAGATCGGCAATGTTCATGAAACGACCGTTTCCATCGGCGCCAAGCAACAGCGAACCGTTGCGCCCACCCCTTGCGCCGCAGCACCGCCGTTTATCGTTCGTGTTCAATCATATGGAAGAGTGTACCGCGCTGTCTACCCGTGGATGTCCCGTAGTCGAAAGAATGTTCCCCGTTCCGTGAAACCACTGTTCAACGGGTTGAGGCGCGGGCGCCACCGTTCTAGACTCATTGCCTCGAATCGTTGCGGCGGAGCCCGAAGGAGTGCAAGGAACGATGGCCGACCAGACGCTCGACGCCAGGGGGCTGCAATGCCCGTTGCCGGTGCTGCGCGCGCGCAAGGCGCTGAAGACGGTGCCGCCCGGATCGACGCTGACCGTCGAGGCGACCGACCCCAGCGCGCCCAAGGATTTCGCCGCCTTCTGCGAAGCCACCGGCAACCGGCTGGCCTCCAGCGTGGAGGAGGGGGGCGTCTACCGTTTCGTGATCGAACGCTGCGCCTGACGGAGCCGCGAAACGGGATGGCTTGCACGTCCGCCGCGCAAAGGGGGTGGGGGTGGCGGTTGGGGGATGTGACGATAAGCCCCGCAATCATCCTGTACTTTCATTAGCGATCCGGGAAGAATGGGTGCAGGGAAATGCCTCGAACACGAACGAAAAAGACAGAAAAGCATGTTCACCACCCTGTTCACCCACGCCGCCTGCCTGGACCACGACACAGGGCTGGGCCATCCGGAATGCGCCGACCGGCTTCGTGCGGTGCTGGCGGCGCTTGAGACCGAAGAATTCTACATGCTCGAACGGCAGGAGGCGCCGCTCGCCACCCTCGAGCAACTGTCCCGGGCGCACCCGCGGGAGCATGTCGAGCGCATTCTCGCCCTGGTGCCGGAGGAGGAACACGCCGGCATCGACGCCGACACGGTGATGTCCCCCGGTTCCGGCGAGGCCGCGCTGCGCGCCGCCGGGGCGGTGGTCGCGGCGGTGGACGCGGTGGCGTCGGGCTATTCGCGCAACGCCTTCTGCGCCGTGCGCCCGCCGGGGCATCATGCCGAGCATGAAAAGGCCATGGGCTTCTGCCTGTTCAACAACGCCGCGGTCGGCGCCTATCACGCGCGGGCGGTGCACGGGCTGCAGCGGGTGGCGGTGATGGATTTCGACGTCCATCACGGCAACGGCACGCAGGACATCTTCCAGCGCGACCCGGACCTGCTCTATTGCTCCACCCACCAGTCGCCGCTCTATCCCGGCACGGGCGACGCGGGGGAGAAGGGCGACTACGGCAACTGCGTCAACGCGCCGCTCGCCGCCATGTCCGGCTCGCCGGAGTTCCGGCATGCGATGACCCACATCATCCTGCCGGCCATCGACCACTTCAAACCGGACCTGCTGATCATCTCCGCCGGATTCGACGCCCATTCGCGCGACCCGCTGGCCGGACTGCACCTGACCGACGACGATTTCGCCTGGGCCACGCGCAAGCTGGGCGATCTGGCCCGCACCCACTGCGGGGCGCGCATCGTGTCGGTGCTGGAAGGCGGCTACAACCTGCGCGCCCTGGCCTCGGCCACCGCGGCGCATGTGCGCGAACTGATGTACTGCTGAGCCTTCCGGTTCTTTCCGGCCGGTTTTTCAAGGCCGGTTCTTCCGGCTAGGCCCGCGGTGGGAGCGTAATACGCCCGCCGCGGGCCTTGCGCATTTGGGGGCTGAGCCATAATTTCGGGTTTCGGTCCCATCGCGGGCACCCCATCGTATGGATCATTGGCCGGATGGATCATGGCTGACCTCGCAAACATTCCCCCGGACATCGCCGCTCTCAGCTTCGAGGACGCGCTGTCCGAACTGGAACGCATCGTGCGCCAGCTCGAAGACGGGCGCGGCAAGCTCGACGACGCGATCTCCTCCTACGAGCGCGGCACCGCGCTGAAGCGGCATTGCGAGGCGAAGCTGCGGGAGGCCCAGGCCAAGATCGACCGCATCACCGTTGCCGCCGACGGCACCCTCGGCACTGAACCCGCCCGGATCGACTGACGTGCAGACCGACCTCAAGACAGCCATGGCCGACATGGCGGCGGATGTGGAGCGTGCGATCCTGCATCTCCTGCCGACCACCGACCTCCCCGAATCGCGTGTGCTGGAGGCGATGCGTTACGGCTGCCTGAACGGCGGCAAGCGGCTGCGCCCCTTCCTGGTGTGCCAGTCCGCCGCCCTGTTCGGCGTCAATCCGGATTGCGCGCTGCGCGTCGCCGTGGCGGTGGAGTTCGTTCACAGCTACTCGCTGGTCCACGACGACCTGCCGGCGATGGACGACGGCGACCTGCGCCGCGGCCAGCCGACCGTGCACCGCAAGTTCGACGAGGCGACCGCCATCCTGGCCGGCGACGGGCTGCTGACCTACGCCTTCGAGGTGCTGGCCGATCCGGCGACCCACGAGGACCCGAACGTGCGTTGCCAACTCGTGGCGGCGCTGGCCAAGGCGGCCGGGCCGCACGGCATGGTCGGCGGCCAGATGCTCGACCTGATCGCCGAGCATGAGACCTTCGACCTCGGCACGACGACGCGGCTCCAGCGCATGAAGACCGGCGACATGATCGCCTTCTCCTGCGAGGCCGGCGGCATCCTGGGCAAGGCCCCGCCGCCGCAGCGCCTCGCGCTGCGCGCCTACGCCCATGACCTCGGGCTGGCCTTCCAGATCGTCGACGACCTGCTGGACATCGAGGGGACGGAAGCGGAGACCGGCAAGTCGGTCGGTCGCGACGCGGAAGCCGGAAAATCCACCTTCGTGTCCATCCTCGGGCAGGACCGCGCCCGTTCGCAGGCCGCGATGCTGGCCGTCCAGGCCAAGGCGCATCTGGAGATCTTCGACGGACGTGCCGATATCCTCAAAGCGGTCGCCGACTTCGTCGTCGCGCGGCGGACCTGAACGGAGGACGTTCCAAACGTGACCCCCAACGACAAGACGCCGCTTCTCGACCTCGTCCACACCCCCGCCGACCTGCGCGCGCTCAAGCCCGAACAGCTCCGGCAGGTGGCCGACGAACTGCGGACGGAAACCATCAGCGCGGTGTCGGTGACCGGCGGTCATCTGGGCGCCGGGCTGGGGGTCGTCGAACTGACCGTCGCCCTGCATTACGTGTTCCAGACCCCGGACGACCGGCTGATCTGGGACGTCGGGCACCAGTGCTATCCCCACAAGATCCTGACCGGGCGCCGCGACCGCATCCGCACCCTGCGCACGGGCGGCGGGCTGTCGGGCTTCACCAACCGGTCGGAGAGCGCGTACGACCCGTTCGGCGCCGGTCACAGCTCCACCTCCATCTCCGCGGGGCTGGGCATGGCGGTGGCGCGCGACCAGCTGGGCCGCGACAACCATGTGATCGCCGTGATCGGCGACGGCGCGATGAGCGCCGGCATGGCCTACGAGGCGATGAACAACGCCGGGTCGGCGAACAGCAAGCTGATCGTCATCCTGAACGACAACGACATGTCCATCGCCCCGCCGGTCGGCGCGATGAGCGCGTATCTGTCGCGGCTGATCTCGTCGAAGCCCTATCTCAGCCTGCGCCATCTGGCCAAGGACATCGCGGAGCAGCTGCCGCGCCCCCTGCGCACGGCGGCGCGGCGGGCGGAGGAGTACGCCCGCGGCATGGTCACCGGCGGCACGCTGTTCGAGGAGATGGGCTTCTACTACATCGGCCCGATCGACGGGCACAATCTGGACCATCTGCTGCCCGTCCTGCAGAACGTGCGCGATGCCGGCGACGACAAGCCGGTCCTGATCCATGTCGTCACCAAGAAGGGCAAGGGCTACGGCCCCGCCGAGGCCTCGGCCGACAAGCTGCACGCGGTCGCCAAGTTCGACGTCGTCACCGGCGCCCAGTCCAAGCCCAAGTCCAACGCGCCGACCTACACCCGCGTCTTCGCCAACGCCCTGATCGCCGAGGCCGAGCGCGACCCCGGGGTCCTCGCCATCACCGCGGCCATGCCCTCGGGCACCGGGCTCGACCTGTTCGGCCAGCGCTTCCCCGACCGCTGCTTCGACGTCGGCATCGCCGAGCAGCACGCCGTGACCTTCGCCGCCGGGCTGGCGACCGAGGGCTTCAAGCCCTTCTGCGCGATCTACTCGACCTTCCTGCAGCGCGCCTACGACCAGGTCGTGCACGACGTCGTGCTGCAGCGCCTGCCGGTGCGCTTCGCGCTCGACCGCGCCGGTCTGGTCGGGGCGGACGGGGCGACCCACGCCGGGGCCTTCGACGTGGCCTATCTGGGCTGCCTGCCCGACATCGTGCTGATGGCGGCGGCGGACGAGCTGGAGCTGATGCACATGGTGGCGACCAGCGCCGCCATCGACGACCGCGCCTCGGCGCTGCGCTACCCGCGCGGCGAGGGGGTGGGGCTGGAACTGCCGGAGCGCGGCGAGGTGCTGCCCATCGGCAAGGGCCGCATCCTCCAGGAAGGCACCAAGGTGGCGATCCTCAGCTACGGCACGCGCCTGGCCGAGGCGCGCAAGGCGGCGGCGGAGCTGGGCGCGCGCGGGCTGTCGACGACGGTCGCCGACGCGCGCTTCGCCAAGCCGCTGGACGAGGAACTGGTGCGCCGTCTGGCGCTGGAGCACGAGGTGCTGATCACCATCGAGGAGGGTTCGGTCGGCGGCTTCGGCAGCTTCGTGCTGCAGCATCTGGCGATGGCCGGCCTTCTGGATGGCGGGCTGAAGATCCGCCCGATGGTCCTGCCCGACCGCTTCCTCGACCATGACAGCCCGGCCAGGCAGTATGAGGAGGCCGGTCTCGCCGCCCGTCACATCGTCGCCACCGCGCTGCAGGCGCTGGGGATCGAGGCGGCGGCGGTGCGGGCCTGACTCCGGACGGAAAGCGCTGCCGCTCGACCCCGAATGTCGAGCCTGGACGAAGGGGCTAATGCCATTAGCCTAAGGTCGCGCGGGGCGCTTTCTCTGGTGCGGCTGGGACCGCTGTCTTACAATTCGAAAACAATAGATAATTAACGTATCCGGCGGGACTGGGTGTTGTCGAACATGCCTCAGGTGTTTGCAGCGGGTGCAGGGCGCGCATCCGACGAGAACGGCGCTTCGCCTCAGGATGGCCCGGGGATGTTCCGGTCCATCGTTGAGTCGTCTCCGACGCCCACCGCCGTGGTCGACGGAACATCCTTCCGTTGTCTTTACGCCAACGCCGTCATGCGCGCCCTGGGTTTGGAAGCCGGGCACGCCCTGGCCGACCGTTTTCCGGAAGCCTCCGACGAGCGCATGGCCGAGGCGCTGCGCAATGGCGAGGGCGCTCGCCTGCGGATCACCGGGCCGGAGGAGGTGTCCTGGGACCTGACCGTGGCCGCGCTCGACGGCGGCCCGTCGCTTCTGGTCACCCTGCGTCCCGCCGAGGCCGAATCGACCGAGACCGCCCATCACCACGCGCGGGAGGTCAGCCACCGGGTCAAGAACACGCTCCAGCTGGTGTCCAGCCTGTTGACGCTCCAGACCTTGTCGGCCAAGGACCCGGACATGCGCCGCGCCTTCCAGGAGGCGTGCAGCCGCATCGGCACGGTGACCCAGGCGCACCAGCGCGTCCATGCCGCCGCCCGCGGCAGCCTCGTCGATTTCGGGGCCTATCTGAGAGACGCCTGCCGGGAGATGGAAAGCCACTTCGCGGTGGGCGGGCCGGAACGGCGCATCGCCGTGACCGTGGAGCAGGCGATGCTGCCGGTGGATTCGGTGATTCCGCTCGCCCTCATCCTCAACGAACTGGTCGGCAACGCCACCAAATACGCTTATGTGGCGGGCAGTCCGGGGGACATCGAGGTCAGCCTCGTGCCGCGTGACGAGGGTGGTCGTCGCCTGACCGTCGCCGACCATGGGCGTGGCCTGCCGCCGGGCTTCGAGGTTGCGCGCGCCGACTCGCTGGGCATGAAGGTGGCGCGGGCCTTCGCCGGCCAGTTGAAGGGCAAGCTGCGCGCGGAGCCGAACGCTCCCGGCACGCGCTTTGTCCTGGATCTGCCTTTCTGATCCTCCGTCGCCTGTGACGGCTCATCGCCTCTTGCCGAACGCCGCGTCCTGCGCCATGCATCCAGCCTCGTCGACGGGGGAGTTCTGAGATGGCGCGGGTGCGTGCGGATGTGGCGCTGGTGGAGCGCGGATTGGCCGAAAGCCGGGCCAAGGCGCAGGCGCTGATCCTGGCCGGACTGGTCTATTCCGACACCAAGCGCATCGACAAGGCCGGCGACACGATCGCCGAGGACGCTCCGCTGTCGGTGAAGGGGCAGGACCATCCCTGGGTGTCGCGCGGCGGGCTGAAGCTGGTCAAGGGGCTGGACGTCTTCGGTTTCGACCCCACCGGCCTGACCGCCGTGGACGTGGGCGCCTCGACCGGCGGTTTCACCGACGTGCTGCTGACCCGCGGCGCCGCCAGGGTCTATGCGGTGGATGTCGGGCATGGGCAACTGGCCTGGAAGCTGCGCAACGACCCGCGTGTCGTGGTGTTGGAAAAGACCAACGCCCGCCACCTGACCAATGCCGAGATCCCCGATCCGGTGGACATGGTGGTGTGCGACGCCAGCTTTATCGGACTGGAGGTGGTGCTTCCCGCCGCCCTGGCTCTGGTCGTTCCGGGCGGGCGGCTCGTCGCGCTCATCAAGCCGCAGTTCGAGGTCGGCAAGGGCCGTGTCGGCAAGGGCGGGGTGGTGCGCGAACCGGACCTGCACCAGGAGGTCTGCGACCGCATCCGTGGGTGGCTCGATGCCCTGCCGGGTTGGCGCGTGCTGGACATCACCGAAAGCCCGATCACCGGTCCCGAAGGGAACAAGGAGTTTCTGATCGGGGCGGTGAAGGACCTCTGGATGGAACCATAAACTGTTGCGAGAGCACCCATAAACCGCACTCCGCGGAACCATAAAATGGTCCGCCACAACCGCGCGCCAAGAACGCCGGCCAGGATGCTGGGCGGCTGTAAAACAACATCCTATGGACAATTTTCCTTGTGAAATATGATGCGCTTTCTGCGTGTTGTGGCCGCTTGGCCAAGGCTCGCTTTTGGATGGCTTCCATGGTCAGGAAGGGTAGGTCTCGTGAAGGCTGAGAAATAATATTTCTTCCTCCCATCTATAAATAAAAATAAGCGTCTAACGAATATAAATTCGACCAATATCTTCTGATGGACCTAATAGAGAGCCAAGATAATCAGTATTGAATAGGATGAAATCCTATATATCAGTGAATTTTTCTGTATTTCACTTACGAATGCCCGATTTCAGGGGGATGAAATTCGGTTATCCTGCTGGGGAACGCTCATCGCAGGAGGTTCTCCATGCCGCACAGCGTCATATTGCGCGTCTCGGGGGCTCGGGCTTGCTTTTCTCGCGCGGAGTTCAAAACCGAACGCGTCTCCTACGATGTCATTACTCCGTCCGCCGCTCGCGGTATCTTCGACAGTGTGTATTGGCGCCCCGGGCTGCGTTGGATCATCGACCGCATCTATGTCCTCAATCCGATCCGCTTCCAGTCGCTGAGCCGCAACGAGATCGGTGACCGCATCCCGGTTGCCTCGGTGCGCCATGCCATGCGGAACGGTGCTTTTCAGACCCTGCCGCGAATCGCCGCCGACAACCGGCAACGACGCGCCGCCACCATCCTGGTCGAGGTCGATTATCTCATCACCGCCCGCCTCACCCTGACCGATGACGCCCCGGTTGGGGACCGGCTGGACATCCCCCTTGGCATCTTCACCCGCCGCGCCCGGCGCGGCCAATGCTTCCGCTTCCCCTGCCTCGGCACCCGCGAGTTTCCGGCCGACGTCATGCTGTGGGAGGGATCCCCGCCGATGCACCAGTTCCCCGGCGACCAGCGCGACCGCGACCTCGGTCTCATGCTGCTGGACATCGATTACGCCAAGAATCATGCCTCCCGCTTCTTTCATGCCGTCCTGCGCGACGGCGTCATCGACGTTCCGCCTTTCGTTGCGGCGGCGGTGCGGCCATGAGTGTCCTTTCCGCTCTCGTCGCCCATTACGACCGGCTGGAGCGCTGCCATGACGTTGTCCCCTTCGGCTTCACCCGCGAACGCATCACCTACGGCCTCGTCCTGTCCACCGATGGTGAAGCCGTTGCCTGCATCGCCCGCGCCATTGCCGGCTTGGTGGCGAACGCCACGTCGGCCGGGATGTGGCCCTCGCGCCGATGCGCGTCATCCAGCCAGTCCTCGGGCAGATAGAGGCGGCAGTCGATCAGTGCGTGGCCACGCTCGGTAGCGTAGGCCAGGAACACACCGACTTGGCAGTTGTCGATGCGCCCGGCGGTGCCGGAGTATTGCCGGGCCACGCCGACGGAATGCTCGCCCTTCTTGAGAAAGCCGGTTTCATCGACGATGAGCACACCGTCACGGCCGAGCTGCTCGATGATGTAGGCGCCGCATACGTCGCGGACGCGATCCTGGTCCCACAGCACATGGCTGAGCACCCGCGGCGTGCGCCAGAGCCGGGCGTCGCCGATCTGTTCGGCCAACTAACTGCCAGCCGTTCTTGCGCTTGGCGCCGCCGAGCAGCCCTTCCAGGTACTTGCGGGCCTGCCGACGCGGCTCGGCACGCGCGAATTCACTGGAGATCCGGCCGAACAGCTCATCGAGCCGCGCCGGCCAACCCGTCAACACATCCAAGGTTGCGGTCATGGGAGCCTCCAAAAGCGGAGACTCCCTTCAACAGCTCACACCCCCAGCCTCTCAGGCTCAACTGTAGAACTAGGTGTCCGGATGCCATACGTCCTTGGCGGCATACACCGTGAGCTGAGCGGCAACCTTGGCTTTGGTCAGGGAGCAAGGATCGGGAGGTCGATAGGCAGGGTTGGCCAGCTCGGGTTTCGCCTTCAGGCGCTCGCGGACGACCTCGTCGGGTGAGTGGCCTTTGAGGACGCGTTGCCGGCGGGCATTATAGGCAAGCTTGTAGCCGCGCAGCAGGCGCTCCAGGGCGTTGTGCGTGCCGATGCACGTCCCGTCCAATGCGGCCGTTGAAGCGTTCGACCATGCCGTTGGTCTGCGGCGTGTAGGGCTTGGTCGTGCGGTGTTGCACACCCAGGGCGCGGCAGGCCGCCTCGAAGCCGTCGGCGGTGAAGCAACTGCCGCGGTCGGTCAGCACGTGGGTGATGGTGAAGGGAAAGGCGGCCACGGCCTCTCTGAGGAAGGCGGTGGCGCAGGCTTCGGTTTCCTCGTCCTTGACCGCCAGATGGACCATGCGCGAGGCACGGTCGATGGCGACGTAGAGGTAGCGTTTGCGGGCCCCGGAGCCGATCACGTGCAGCTTCGGCAGGTGCTTGATGTCGATGTGCAGGAAGCCGAGGGCGTATTCTTTGAAGTGCTTGGTGCCCTTCTTGGGCGCGTCGGTCGGGCGGTCGGGCAGGCGCCCAAGGCCCTCGGCCTTCAGGATGCGGTAGATGGCGTCGCGGTTGAGGTGGGGCAGGAAGTGGCGCACCGTAAACGTGAGGTCGTCGAGTGGGAACCCGGTGCTCCGGCGCAGCTCACAGACGATGGCGCGCTCTTCCTCGGTGGCCCGCCAGCGCAGGTGCTGGGGCCGCGAGGAGTGATCCTGAATGTCCTCGGAACCACGCTTGCGCCATTTGCGGATGGTTTCGGTGCTGACGCCGTAGCGCTTGGCCAGCACGCCCGAGGGTTCGGTCGAGGCGGCGATGGCCGCGCGTACCGCCGGAGTGGTGCGGGCGTTGGGATGGATGTGGTACATGGCGGCTCCTCCCGGTCGGGGCCGAACAGGCTCAGCGTCGCCGCCACGCGGGATGATGCCCGCCGCGTCCGGCCCGTCAACCCTGGCCCTGGCGGGCCACCGCCGGAGGCGGCTGTGGGGTTGACCGGCCGTCGCGCGGTGGGCGCTTTGGGCTTGTCATGGCGACGACGGGCGGGACTGCGCCAATAGCCGGCCTACTGTGGCGCAGGACCCAAGCGCCTTTCGATCCACCAGCCATATTCCTGAATGGCCCAACAGACCGGGTCCCAACAACGTTCCGCCATCAAACAGCTAGGAGGGCACCGTCAAATCAACGGTGACGGTTTGGAAGGGGGGCTCTGTTCAAAGTTTGCCGGCAGGCGGTGGTGATGCCCGTAACCATCAGCTCGTGATTGCCGGCAAACTTTGCAACAGAGCCGTACAGCCAAACTGCGTGCGCGATCAGTTCAGCTGGGAAGCGGTGGCAGTAGTGGGGATCGGGCTCGCGTCTCATCTCGCTACCATGCCCGGCGCACCTCCGGCTCGCCAGCCCCGCAGTTTATGTGATGATGCCATCCAGAACGCAGGTGGTTCAGACCCTCAGCTCGTCAATCAACCGTGAAGTTGACAGTACCGTCGGCGGAGTGGAAGGGGCGGCTTGGCTCACAGGCGGGCGACCTCCGGGGTGCGGGGGCCGCCCAACCGCCCGATCAGGAAAACCAGCGCGCGACATCCCCGGTCTGGCCCTGGATGGTAACGCTGCTGCCGGGCCGCAGATCAAGCACCGTGCTGCCGCCGACGACCCGCGCCGAGGCGATCACACCAGCGAGGCTTATCGAGGCGTCGGTGAGGGCCAGCCGGTCGGTGCCCGCGGTAAAGTCCATCACCACCGATCCGCCGCTCCCGGTGCCAAGCGCGAAAAGGTCGCTTCCGGCTCCGCCCCACACAGTGTCGGCCCCGTCGATGAGGAAGATCACGTCGTTGCCCTCCCCACCGTCGATAAGGTCCGCACCGGCTCCGCCGAAGAGGGTATCGTTGCCGGCCCCGCCGAGCAGCGTGTCGTTGCCGGCCCCGCCGTCCGCAATGTCGTTGCCGGCATCCAGCGACAGCAGGTCCGCACCGGCTCCGCCGAAGAGGGTATCGTTGCCATCGCCGCCGAAGAGGGTGTCGCTGCCGTCGCCGCCGTCCGCAATGTCGTTGCCGGCCTCCAGCGACAGGATATCGTCGCCCTCCTGACCGAAGGCGGCGTCGTTGCCGTCGCCGCCGAAGACGGTGTCGTTGCCGCCCTCGCCGAACAGCAGGTCGTTGCCGGCTCCGCCGGACAGGATGTCGAGGCCATCACCGCCGATCACCCAGTCGTTGCCGTCCTCGCCGAACAGCATGTCGTCGCCGGTGCCGCCGAACACATAGTCATCGCCGGTGCCGCCGCCGACGGTGTCATTGCCGGCACCGCCGAGCACCGTGTCGTTGTCCTCACCACCATGCACCAAGTCGTCGCCGTCGTCGCCGGACAGCAGGTCGTTGCCGGTGGTGGAGGCGATGGTGTCGTTGCCGCCGCCCCCCGACAGCGTGTCGTCGCCGGGCCCCATCCGCATGAACTGGGCGCTGGAGTCGCCGTAGGCCGCGTTGTTGCCCGCGCCGCCGCCAATCCGCGCCTCGCCCAGGATCACCGCGACGCTGACGTTGTCCAGGTTGACCTCGGTGCTGCCCGCAGCCTGCCGGGTGTCCAGCACGACCGCGGCCACACCGTCGCCCTGATCCGCCGTGCCGCGGATGGTCACCGGGCCGGTGGTCGCACCGCCGGAGCTGGCGGTAACCACGATCTGGCGCACCGTGACCGGCGTCGCAGAGCCGAGAGCGCTGGTGGCCGCCGGCATCCGCGAGGCGAGTTGCTGCAGCGCGGCCTTTTCGGCCTCGTCAGCGCCGGCGGCGAGCGTCAGCAGGCTGTTGCTGAGCGTCTGGCCGGCCACCGCGCTGCTCTGCTGCGCCGCCGGGCCGCTGGCGACCAGCCGGGTACCCGCCGACACGCTGGCCGTCAGCATCGGTTCGCCGTCGTCCTCGGTCTGGTCGGTCAGCACCACCTCGGCGAACCCGCCGGCCTGTTCCGACACCGCCTCGACGTCCACCCGCTCGTGGCCGTCGCTGTCCACACTGCTTTCGTTGGTGACGTTGGTGCCGGAGCCGGTCTCCACCGTGCGGAAGCGCTGGATCACGTCGAGCGGAGCGGAACGGTGCCCATCGGCATCCACCGCCACCAGGATCAGGTCGGTCAACGCGTTGTTCGGCAGCGGCACGTCGATCGTGAAGGCCGTCTCCGCCGCCCCGAGTTGGACCGAGGTCAGCAGCGTGTCCTCCGGATCGAGGACGCCGTCGTTGTCCAGATCGCGCCACACCTCCACCTTCGAGCCGGCGTCGGCGGTGCCGGTGACCCGGGCCGTGGGGTCGCCGGTGGTGCTGTCGTCGCGGGTGGCCGTGGCGAGCGCGATGGACGGCGGATCGTCGTCGGCGTTGCTCAGCGCCACGTCCGCCGGATCGAGCCCGGCGTAGCGGCCGTCGGTGCTGGTGATCGCGCCGAGCACCAGGTCGTAGGCCTGCGCGCCATCGTTCACGCTGTCGTCCAGGCCGGTGACCGTGACCGTCTGCGGGGTGTCCCAGTTGGCCGTGGTGAAGGTCAGGCTGCCGGCCGAGATCCGGGCCTCGCCGGGCCTTGAGACGGACAGCGGAATGGTCACGTCGCCGCGCGGACGGGTCGCCAGGACGATGGCGACGGTGACGGCGCCGCCGGCCTCGCTGGTCACCGACCCGGACGGGGTGGCGATGACGCCCGCCGCGCCCAGCGTGTCGATGGAGAAGGCGGGGGAGGACGCCGTGGCCGCCGGCGCGTTGCCCGCCGCGTCGGTCCAGCCGGTGCCGAGCGTGACGGTGCGGCCCGTCGCCTCCACGTCCAGGTTCGGCGTCAGCGTGGCGGTGAAGACCAGCCCGTTGGAGTCCGCCTGGACCGTCAGGTTGGACAGGGTGGCGTCGCTCACCGACAGGTCGTCGAGCGCGAAGCCGACCGGAGCCTCCGTGAAGGTGATGGTGAGGGTCGCGGCCCCCGTCTCGTCCAGGCTGGTGTCGCTCAGCGTCAGGGTGGCGGACGGGGCGCCGGTGTCCACCGTGATGGTGAAGGGCGACGAGGCCGTGGACACGTTGCCTGCGGCGTCGGTGGCTGTGGCGGTGAAGCTGTGCGTGCCCGCCGGCAGAACCGTGCCGGTGTAGTCGAAGGTCCAGGCGCCGGACCCGTTGGTGTTCGCCGTGCCGATGGAGTTCCCTCCCAGCTTGACGGTCACCAGGGCGTTGGCCTCCGCCGTTCCGCTCAGCACCAGTGTGGTGTCGTTGGTCAGCCGGTCGCTGGACGAGCTTCCGGTGTCGCTGGAGAAGCCGGTGATGGCCGGCGCGGCGGGAGGCGCGTTGTCCACCGTGGCGTTGGTCGTGTCCGCCCGCGTTGTGACGTTGCCCGCATTGTCGGTCACGGTGACCGAGACATTGCGGTTGGCCGCCTCCAGCGCACCGGTGGTGATGGTGTGGGTCGCGGTCCAGACGCCGTTGCTGTGGGTCGCCGCGACTGCGGAGCTGCCGCCGAACTGACTGAAGTCCACCGATACGCCGGCCAGCGTGTCGGTGTTGTTGTCGCCAGTAACCGTGCTGTGCCAAGTCATGGTGACCGTGTCACCGGCCTTGTAGGCGCCGCCCGGGCCCGAACCCCCGGAGATGGAAATCGCCGCGTCCGTCACCGTGGGGGCGACGTTGTCCACACTGGCGTTCATCCCGTCCGCCCGCGTGGTCGTGTTACCGGCGTCATCGGTAACGGAAACCGAAACATTTCGGTCCGTGGCATCGATGGAGCCCACGGTGATCGTGTAGGTCGCCGTCCAGACACCGTTGCTGTTGGTCGCGGCAACCGCGGAGCCACCTCCAAACTGGCTGAAGTCCATCGTCACGCCGGCCAGCGTGTCGGTGTTGTTGTCGCCGGCCAGTGTGTTGTCCCAGATTGCGGTGACCGTGTCGCCGGTCTTGAAAGAACCGCCGGTTCCGGTCGCGCCGGAGATCGAGATGTTCGCGTCGGTGACGGTGGGGGCGACGTTGTCCAGCGTGGTGTTGGTCGTGTCGGCCCGCGTGGTCGTGTTGCCGGCATCGTCGGTGACGGTCACGGAGACGTTGCGGTCCGTCGCGTCGACGGAACCGCCGGTGATGGTGTATGTGGCGGTCCAGACACCGTTGCTGTTGGTCGCCGCGACCGCGCTGCCGCCGCCGAACTGGCTGAAATCCACCGTCACGCTGGCCAGCGTATCAGTGTTGTTGTCGCCGGCGAGCGTGTTGTTCCAGATCGCGGTGACCGTATCGCCGGCCTTGAAGGCGCCGCCGGTTCCGGTCCCGCCGGAGATCGACAGATTCGCGTCGGTGACGGTGGGGGCGACGTTGTCCACCGTGGCGTTGGTCGTGTCGGTCCCCGTGGCCGTGTTGCCGGCGTCGTCGATGACGGTCACCGAGACGTTGCGGCTGGCGGCGTCGATGGAACCGGCCGTGATCGTGTAGGTCGCCGTCCAGACGTCGTCGGTCTGGCTCGCCACGACCGCGCTGCCGCCGCCGAAGGCGGAGAAGTCGAACGTCACGCTGGTCAGGGAATCGGTGTTGTTGTCACCCCCCACCATCCTGTTGTCCCAGGTCGCGGTGACGGTGTCGCCGATCTTGTAGACCCCGCCGGTTCCGGTCGCGCCGGAGATTGCGATGAAGCTGTCCCTCGCCCACGGTTCCCGGTCGTCCACGACGGCGTTGCTGCTGTCGATGCCGGTCTTCGTGTTGCCGGCGTCGTCGGTGGCGGTGACGGACACATTGCGGCCCGTGGCGTCGATGGAACCGCTGACGATCGTGTGGGTGGCGGTCCAGACGCCATTGCTGTTGGTCGCCGCGACCGCACTGCCGCCGCCGAACTGGCTGAAGTCCACCGTCACGCCCGCCAGCGTGTCGGTGTTGCCGTCGGCGGTGCCGTTCCACACCACGGTGACGGTGTCGCCGATCTTGAACGCCCCAGCGATCCCGGTCGCGCCGGAGATCGAAATGTTCGCGTCGGTGACGGTGGGCGCGATGTTGTCCACCGTGGCGTTGTTGGAGTCCGCCGTCGTCGTCACGTTGCCGGCATCGTCGGTGACGGTCACCGAGACGTTGCGGTTGGTGGCGTCGATGGACCCGCCGGTGATGGTGTGGGTCGCGGTCCAGACGCCGCCGTTGTTGACGCCGGCCACTGCGCTGCCGCCGCCGAAAGCGGAGAAATCGAACGTCACGCTGGACAGCGTGTCGGTGTTGTTGTCGCCGTTGAGGAGCGTGTCGTCCCAGGTCGCGGTGACGGTGTTGCCGATCTTGAAGGCGCCGCCGGTTCCCGTCGCGCCGGAGACCGAAATGTGGCCGTCGGTCACCGTGGGGGCCTGATTGTCCACCATGGCGTTGGTCGTGTCGGCCGTCGTCGTCGTGCCGGCCCCCGCCAGCGAGGCGGAGACCGAGACGTTGCGGCTCGTGTCGTCGATGGAACCGGCGGTGATGGTGTAGGTCGCGGTCCAGACGCCGTTGCTGTTGGTCGCCGCGACCGCCGAACCGCCGCCGAACTGGCTGAAGTCCATCGTCACGCCGGACACGGTGTCGGTGTTGTTGTCGCCGTCGACCGTGTTGTCCCAGGTCGCCGTGACGGTGTCGCCGATCTTGTAGGCGCCCCCGGTGCCGCTGCCGCCGGAGATCGCGATGTTGCCGTCCGTCACCGTGGGCACGGCGACCTCCAGCGTGGCGTTGGCGGTGTCCGCCACCGTCGTCACGTTGCCGGCGTCGTCGTTGGCGGTGACCGACACGTTGAGATTCGCGGTGCCGCCGGGCGCGGCGGTGATGGTGTAAGTGGCGGTCCAGACGCCGTTGCTGTTGGTCGCCGCGACCGCCGCGCCGCCGCCGAACTGGCTGAAGTCCACCGTCACGCCGGCCAGCGTGTCGGTGTTGTCGTCGCCGCTCAACGTGTTGTCCCAGGTGGCCGTGACGGTGTCGCCGATCTTGAAGGCGCCGCCGGTGCCGCTGCCGCCGGAGATCGACAGATTCGCGTCGGTCACCGTGGGCGCTCGGTTGTCCACCGTGGCGTTGGCGGTGTCGGCCCGCGTGGTGGCGTTGCCGGCGTTGTCGGTGACGGTCACCGAGACGTTGCGGTTGGTGGCGTCCATGGAACCGGCGGTGATGGTGTAGGTCGCGGTCCAGACGCCGTTGCTGTTGATCGCCGCAACCGCCGAGCCGCCGCCGAACTGGCTGAAGTCCATCGTCACGCCGGACACGGTGTCGGTGTTGTTGTCGCCGTCGACCGTGTTGTCCCAGGTCGCCGTGACGGTGTCGCCGATCTTGTAGGCGCCCCCGGTGCCGGTGCCGCCGGAGATGGCGATGTTGGCGTCCGTTACCGTGGGCGCCGCATTGTCCAGCTTGTGGTTGGCGGTGTCGGTCAGCGTCTTGCTGTTGCCGGCGTTGTCGGTGACCGTGATCGAGACGTTGCGGCCGGTGGTGTCGAGGCCGCCGGCGGCGATGGTGTAGGTCGCCTGCCACACGCCGCCGGTGTTGGTCATGGCAACAGCGGAACCGCCGCCATACTGGCTGAAATCCGCCGTCACGCCGGCGATCGTGTCGGTGTTGTCGCTCCCGTCGCCGCTTGCGCTGTTGTCCCAGACCGCCTTCACCGTGCTGCCGATGCGCAGCGTGTTGTTCGTGCCAACCAGCGACGCTTGGCCCGCCATGTTGCCCAGCGTCAGCGTGGGCGCCACATTGTCCACCGTGGCGTTGGTGCCGTCGGCCCGCGTGGTGCTTCCCGAGGCCGTGGTCGCGGTGACCGAGACGTTGCGGTTGGTGGTGTCGATGGACCCGGCCGTGATGGTGTAGGTCGCGGTCCAGACGCCGTTGCTGTTGGTCGCCGCGACCGCCGAACCGCCGCCGAACTGGCTGAAGTCCATCGTCACGCCGGTGAGGGCGTCGGTGTTGTTGTCGCCGGTGGCGGTGTTGTTCCAGGTCGCGGTGACGGTGTCGCCGATCTTGTAGGCACCGCCCGTCCCGCTGCCGCCGGAAATGGAGATGTTCGCATCGGTGACGGTCGGGCCGGTCGGGGCGGCGCTCATCGTGATGTCGGCGAAGGCGCCGTTGTCGGTGATCGTGAAGGTCGTCAGGCTGGGAGCGTCGGTGAAGGTGATGACGACGTCGGACCCTCCGCCAAAGGTGCCGTTCTTGTCCCAATCCACCGTCAGCGTCTTGGTGCCGCTGTCGTACTGCAGATGGCTCGCGCCGAGCATCTGGGCAGCCCCACCGGTCAACCGGATGATGTCGCCGCTCTCCAGCGTCGTGATGACGTCGCCGTTGGGATCGACGAAGACGTCGTTGCCGGCACCGCCGGTCAACGTGTCGTTGCCGGCGCCACCGGTCAGGGTGTCGTTGCCGATGCCGCCCTCCAGGGAATCGTCGCCGTCCCCGCCGTTCAGGGAATCGTTGTTTCCGCCGCCGATGAGGGTGTCGTTGCCGTCTCCGCCGTTCAGCGTGTCCCGACCGTCCCCGCCGTTGATGGAGTCGTTGCCGTCCCCGCCTTCGATCGAATCGCTCTGGGCCGTCCCGGTCAGCACGTTGTTTCCGCCGCTGCCGAAGATCTTGAGGCCGCCAGCCAGCGTCACGGCGGACGCGTCGACATTCACCGAAGCGTTGCTGGCCGCGCCGTTGACGTCGCCGGTTATCGCGATGGTGAAGTTGTTGCTGCCGTTCTTCAGATTGCTGTTGAGGGTGAGGGTGTCACCGTCGGTCGCGCTGTAGAACCGTATGGTGTCGGAGCTGGTACCGCCGTCGATGGTTTCGTTGGCCGTGTGGTGGGAACCGGCGGCAATGCCGAAAACGTCGTTGAAGCTCCCCCCGAAGAGGGAGTCGGTTCCGGCTCCGCCGATGATGGTGTCGTTGCCGGTGCCGCCGATGATGGTGTCGTCCCCATCGCCGCCATCCAGGACGTTGTCCCCGTTGCCGCCGTTGATCGAGTCGTTGTAGGCCGATCCGGTCAGGACGTTTTTTCCGGCGTTGCCGATGATCGTGACGCCGCCCGTCAGCGTCACGGCGGACGCGTCGACCCCCACTGCCGAGTTGCTGGTCGTGCCGTCGGCTCTGCGCGAGACGTCGATGGTGATGGTGCCGTCGCTGTCGGTCAGGTTGCTGTTGAGGACCAGAACGGCGCCGGACGACGAGGAGACGAAGCGGATGACATCGTTTCCGGCGCCGCCGTTGATGGTTTCGTTGGTGGGATGATCGGCAACAGCGGAAATGAGGAACACGTCATCGCCATCGCCGCCGATCAAGGTGTCGATGCCGGCGCCGCCGCTCAATGTGTCGTCGCCATCGCCGCCGACCAGGCTGTCGTTGCCGGCGCCGCCGTCCAGGGTGTCGTTGCCGGTGCCGCCGACGATCGAGTCATCGCCGTTGCCGCCGCTCAGGCTGTCGTTGCCGGCGCCGCCGAACAGGGTATCGTTGCCGTTGGCGGCGCTGATCGTGTCGTTCTGGGCCGTTCCGGTAAGCGTGTTGGCTTCGCCGTTGCCGGATATGGTGACGCCGCCCGACAGCGTCACGGCGGACGCGTCGATGTTCACCGCCGCGTTGTTGATCCCGCCGGTCGCGGTGCCCGATATCACGATGCTGATGGTGCCGTCGCTGTCCGTCACGTTCCCGTTGAGGACCAGGGTGTCCCCGGCCGTCGTGCTGAAGAAGCGGATGGTGTCGTCGCCGGCCCCGCCGTCGATGATGTCGTCGGCGGTGTAGTCGGAAAGGCTGCCGATGCTGACGGTGTCATTGCCGTCACCGCCGACCAGCGAATCGTTGCCGGCGCCGCCGATAAGAATGTCGTTGCCGGCGCCACCGACGAGGGTGTCGTTGCCGGTGCCGCCGTCCAGGTAATCGTTGCCGTCGCCGCCCTCCAGGCTGTCGTTGCCGGCGTCGCCGTAGAGGCTGTCGTCGCCGTCGCCACCGTCCAGGGTGTCGTTGCCGTCGTTGCCCCTCAGGGTGTCGTTGCCGGCAAGGCCGGCGATGCTGTCGTTGCCGACGGTGCCGGTCAGCGAATCGTTGCCGGCGGTTGCGGCGAGGGGAGCCAGCGCATGGGCGTAGCCCTGGAACACCAGGGACGACGTTTCCAGGCTTCCGATCCCGGTCTCCAGAACCCAGTTTCCGCCGGCGGCGAAGCTGCCCGTCCGGTCGATGGAGGCCGCGACGTCGGCTCCGGTCGCCGTGGCCAGGGCGGCGACGAACGCCGCGCCGTTTCCGCCCGCCACGTCGCAGCCGTACAGCAGCAGGTCGCCTCCGTCCGCCAGCGCGCCGCCCAGGGCGGCCAGTTCGGCGGAGCGGGCCGCCACGGCAGCGATGTCAAGAACGAGCGTTCCCAGCCGGAGTTGCCCCTCGGCGCCATGGCTCAACACATGGATGGCGTCGTAGCCCTCCTTGCCCGCCGCCCAAGCCGCCATCTGCGCCAGCCCGTCCGCCGCGCCGTCCAGGAGCACGACGTCGATTCCGGCCGCCACGCCCGCCACGAGAGTCTGCCAGTCGGCAAGGCCGGTATCGATGAACACAACCTCCTTGCGCCCGCCATCAGCGACGGGATCGGCCGTCCGCGGAATCGACCCGGCGACGGCGGCGGCGATGAGGGTGGTCGTATCCATGTTTGCGCCCCTGCTTGTTTCCATCGCTTAGGGCAACCGGCCTATCGCATTCGCTCTAAGATTGTTTCGCAATAGAAAGATTGCCTATTAATTTCTATCTATCAGAATGCATATTGCGTGTTCAATCGACGGAGCGTTATGTCGCAAATTGCAATATATTGCCACGATGCAACAAAAATGGCTCTGTTGCAAAGTTGGCCGGCAGGCGGCGGAATGGCTGGACGTTGGAGGGAGGCCCCCCAGGGCTTGCTTAGAATGCCGATCAAAACCTCTACCGATTCGTGTATAATCAACGACTTGAGCCTATGGAGGCGGGGTTATGATCCGCGTTCTTAGCCAAGCATCCCGCTGCTCTGGAGCTGCTGAAGCAATGCCTCCACCGCTCGGTTTGGCCACCAGAGTGCCGTCGCGCAAACGAGCGGTTACGCGACAGTAGCGGCGCGACGGTGCGAAGCGGCGGAACGTGTTGCAAAACCTGTCGCGTTATGCTGTCGTGAAAGGGCATGGATCAAACGCGACACAACATCCCCGCACCGCATCTGATCGGCTACGCTCGCGTCTCGACCGAAGACCAGCGGCTCGATCTCCAGCTCGCTGCCCTGGCCGCCGCCGGGGTGGCCGAGGCCGACGTGTGGAGTGACAAGGCGAGCGGCGTCCGCTCCGACCGTCCCGGCTTGGCCGGCGCCCTGAAGGCATGCCGCCGCGGTGACGTGCTGGTGGTGTGGCGGCTCGACCGCTTGGCCCGGTCCACCGCCGAGCTGCTGCGCATCGCCGACGATCTGAACACGCGCGGGGTGGTGCTGCGCAGCCTGACCGAGAGCATCGACACCGGCGGCGCCGTCGGCCGCCTCGTGTTCACGGTGATTTCGGCGATGGCCGAGTTTGAGCGCAACCTCATCAGCGAGCGGACCAAGGCCGGCATGGCAGCGGCGCGAGCAAAGGGGCACCGCGGCGGCCGTCCGGCCAAGCTGACGGACCGTCAACTCGGTATGGCGGAGCGTCTGCTCGCCGATCCGGCCACAACTGGCCAGCAGGTCGCCGACCAGTTCGGGGTGCACCGGGGGACCTTGTATCGGGCGCTCGCCGATTACCGGCGGCGGCGCGAACTCAAGTCGTGAAAGGTCGACGATGCGGTATCAAGATGAACTCACCAACCTGATCCGCGACGCATTGGCATCAGACGGAACCGACCCAGGGACAGTGCGCGTCAAGGGGTTCGCCCGCCGCTATCAGATCCTGCTGGCCGAGCAGTTGGACGGCCGGGACGTGGAGGCCGCCGTCGCGACGCTGCGGGGCGAGGTGGAGGCCGCCGGCTTCATGTGGGGCGCGCTCAAGCGCGCGGCGCGAAAACAACCTGTGTCGTGAAAGCAACCGTGTTTTGCTAAGCGGGAACTACGCCTTTGGACGCAGTTCTTGTTTGGATCCCGCGTGTCTTTAATGTCGAGTTAAAGGAGGTGGCCGTGTGGCAGCGGAGCAGGAAACCCAGGTAACGGCTAGATTCTAGAAAACACGGCGTTTCCTCTAAGCGTCCGTTTCGGCAGACCTTTTCACGAGGATGAGGACCTTGCGGCATTTGCTCTCATTCGAAGGATTTCATGTGCGACGTCGCGAGCTTGCCGCCCATTGGCTATTGCTTCATCGGCACAGATACGGGCCTCTACAGCCGCACTGAGGAGCGTTTCAGACCTGGCTCTGGCCCGGCGAGCCATGTCCTGAAGGCGGCTCGATTGATCTTGGAGTTGTTGCCGTAGCATGGGCAGTCTTTCTCTATGGCGCAGAGAATGAACAGCCGAAGTGGGGTGTCGTCTCTGGTGTAGACCCAATCGAGGCACACTGAGAGTTTACCTGGGTTTTCTGCTCCGCTGCTACTCACCTTTCGGCCGGCAAACATATGGTCTGGAGCGCGCGATTGAACCGGCGGTGCTCCGCGTCAAGGCGGGCGCAAACGCGCCCCCGCCCTGCGGGCGGCCTTGGCCTTGACCCGTCCGCGCCGCCGGTTCGATGTGTTCGGCATCGGTCGACGGCGAGCGCCGACCGTCGGCCTTTCACGCCGGTTTGGCTTCCCAATTGGCTCCCTGGGCGACCATGGCGTTGAGGCGGACAATCAGTTTGCGCATGCAGGCGGCCAAGGCGACCTTCGGTGGCTTCCCTCGTCCGATCAGGCCCTCGTAGAAATCGGCGATGACGCCCTTGGCGTGGGTGGCAGCGGACAAGGTGGCCAGATACAGGGCACGGCGGACATCGGCCCGCCCGCCGGCGATGTGGCGTTGGCCGCGCAAGGTGCCGCTGTCGCGGTCGAAGGGTGCGACGCCGACCAGGGCAGCGATCTTCCCGCCGGAAATCCGACCCAACTCCGGCAGCAGGACGGCCAGCGTCACCGCGGTCAAAGGACCGATGCCCGGTGCGGTCTGGAGATCTTGCACCGTTCGGGACAGGGATGACAGGGTTTTGGCCGTCTGTGCGATGGCGGCGTCCAGCGTGGCGATCTCCTGTGCCAGATGCTCGACCGCGTTGGTCAGCGCCTCCCGGGCGGCGGCTGGGGCATGGGGGATGCCCTTGCCGAGATCAGCGCGTTTGCTGACGAGCAGGCGGCGCGCCTTGATCAGGCCGGCCAGTTCCTCGCGGGCCGGGTCGGCCGGAAGCAGCAGTTCCGCCGTCTGGGTGGCTGTGAACTCAGCGATCACCGCCGCGTCGAGGCGATCGTTTTTGGCCCGCCGCCCCTTGGCTTTGGCAAAATGGCGGACCCGCGCTGGATCGAACACCCGGACCGATACCCCGGCGGCGCGCAGTGCGTTCCGAACCGGACGTTCATAGCCGCCGCTGGCTTCCAGACCGACGACGCCGATTGCCCGTTCCGTGATCCAGGCCACCAGCTCCCGGTGTCCTTCGGACGTGTTGGCCACCCGATGCCAGCCGGCGCCGGGGAACACGGCAACATCCAGGAAATCCTTCCCGCAATCGATCCCCACGGCTCGTTCAGATTCCGGCATCCTCGTGATCCTTCCTTGTGATGCGAGCTCGTGCTCAAGCAACCGTTCGGACTTGCAAGGATGGTTGGCCGCCCTCAAGCTTTCACTCGGCTTCGGAGCCTTGGGCGCGACGGGGTCGGTCAACCTGGACGACAGGTCGCCACCAGCCGTCCAGGGTTAAATATGGACTGAGCTTGTCATACAAGGGCGCGGCCATGGCTCTGTGTGATGATTGGCGGTGCCCGGCTAAAGCGTCGTGTGCCCTGCACCTCTGGCGGTCTCCGGAGTACGGGGCATGCGACCTCGCGCGGACAGTGGAGACGAAAGCGGGCAGCCGGGAGGCCGGCGCCGAGGCTTGCGCGGCCTACCGCGCCGATGATCCCAAGCCTTGGCTGATGTCGTGAAAGGGTGCATCATGGAAATGCGCCATGAGCTGCTTTTCAATGTCGATCGCCGCTCGTCGACGCTGTAGCTGGAAGCTTGGCCGACCGTTTTCGAGGACGGCCGAGCGCCAGGAGCGGAAGCGAAGCATGCGTTCCAGATGGTGATGGGCATGACCATAATCGACGTCGCCGCGATCGAGGCGGTTCGCGGCCCTATGTCGGCCCATCAAAGACTTTGCATACTGCTCAGCGCCCAGCTATGGGGCACACTTCATGCGTGAGCGACCCAGCCGCGCCACGTGAACGCCGAGTAGAACAGTTGGGCATCAGTAAAGCCACCCTTTTGCAGAACAGCTTCGTCTTCCTCGGGGCTCAACATCTGCACACTCGCCTCCACGGCGCTGCGAGCAGCGTTTGCCTGTTCGGGATCAGCCCCCGAAGCAACGGCATAGGCGGCGTAGCGATCCAGCCAGAGGCCGCGTTCGGGCGGCCGTTGCGGGAAGCTGCCGTGCGCGGCTACGAACGGCGCACCGGGGACGAGCCGCCGATGGATTTGGCGAACCGTCCTCTCGCGTTCCGGCGGCGCCAGGAAGTGCAGCGTCAGCAGGCAGGTTGCCGCATCGAACGGCCCTTCGGGAGCGTCGTCGATATACCCCTCGACTAGCTCGACCCTGTCCATGTGCGGCCCAAGCGTGCGCTCCGCCAGCCGCAGCATTTCCGCAGCCGGATCGACGCCGACGAAGCGCCAGTGGGGATGAGCGTCGGCCAGGGCCTTGAGTTCGAGTCCGCCGCCGGCCCCCAGCACAAGCACGCGCGCAATGCGCGGCGCTTTTTCCGCCAGGAGCACGCCGGTCATCCGGTGCAGCCCGTCCAACCCGGGAACGAAACGCTTGGGCCCCTCGGCGTAGCGGGCAACCGCGTCCGGATCGGAGAAGGTCTTCAGGAAGTGGTTCGCGCCATTCGCGCTATCGTCAGGCATGGTCGGTTCCGGTCTGTTTGGACGGGTGGCGCTCAAGGCGCCGGTGGAAGTCGGCGCTGAGTGCCGCCAGCGTCACACCCTGGAAGGAGGCAAGAAGAAGCTCCTGCGCTTGGTGGAGGGCTTGGTCCAGTGCAGCGTTGACCACCTGCTCCACCAGGCACTGTGGCGCCTCGCTCCGATTGCCGATCGCGAATAGCGGCGGGCGGCCCAGGGCCTCGTAGACATCACCCAGGGTCACGCTGTTCAGGTCGCACGCCAGACTCCAGCCGCCGCCATGCCCCTTCTCCGACCGGACATAGCCCTGCTTCTTCAGTCCTGCCATGGTCCGGCGAATGACAACGGCGTTGGTTTGCATCGCCCGCGCCAACACCTCGGACGTGACCGGCCCTTTGTGCTCGGCCATGTGCAGCAGCACATGGAGAACACCGGATAAACGAGTATCGCGGCTCATGTATCATACCTTGTTACATGATGAGGGGTGCGTCAAGCGGAGTTGACTGGAGTTTCCGTCATGCACCTCGTCCTGCATGACAAGATGCTGATTCTGATGCGAACGGTGCGCCGGCGCTGCTCAAGCTGTCGCCGGCGGTGATAAGCCACTATCGGGGCAAGCTTTGGGCGCATCTGGCCGGGCGGTCGATGCACGGCGGGTCGGGGCAGACGTGGTGTGCGCTGTACCGGCTCGGCCTGCTGCACACCGATGATAAATTGACTGAGCGCGGCCAGTATGAGGCTGCGGTGCGGGTGTTGTGAAAGGGCGGATCCTCAGTCGGGAGGGCTGGAATGCAACTGGACGATCCCTTCAATCTCCAACGGTTCGTGACCGCACAGGAGTCGGTGTTCGCGACGGTGTTCGACGAATTGCAGGACGGGCGTAAGCGGAGCCATTGGATGTGGTTCATTTTTCCACAACTGCGCGGCCTCGGCCGCTCGGCAACTGCCGATTTCTACGGCATCGCTTCCCTCGACGAGGCGCGCGCCTATCTGGAGCATCCGACGCTCGGCCCACGATTGGAAGCCGCGACGCGGGCCGTTCTGGCGATCCGGGGGCGATCGCTTCATGAGATCTTCGGCTCTCCGGACGACATGAAGTTCCATTCCTGCGTGACCCTGTTCGCCTTGGCTGCGAAGGAGTCCATTCCCCTTTACCGTGAGGCGCTTGCGCTCTGCTTCGATGGCCGAATGGACAAGGCGACGCTGACAGCACTGGAGATTCCCTGGGCGGTCGGACGGCCGCGCCCGCCGTTTGAGGGCGAGCGTAAATCCTGATGTGTCAGGATTTACGCTCGACAGCGTCAGTGGCTCCGCTCGCCGGTATGAGATCGACGGCCGTCGCGATCGACGGCGAGCGCTCCCGCAACGCCCGGACAAAGCGGCGGTTCTCGTCGGTCAACTTGTCGGGATCGCCAGCCAGGAGCCGAACCGCACGCCGGGGCGTCGGAGGTTCGGACTGCTTCGCCGACACCGAATTATCGGAGGTCCCCCTTGGTTCGGCGGGCGCATCCTGTCGCCGGCTAATCCCGCACGACGCTGTATTGTCCGATCGTGCCCTGCTCAGTCCTCGTCCTGCCACCTGCGCAGTTCAGTCTGGTCATGATAGGGCATACGGTCTGGCGTGGTGATGAATTCTATCGTCGTGCCCCAGGGCATGCGGCAGTAGCAGACCTTGTTTCCAGGGCCTTTCTCGGTGGCATAGGGAATAGCGCGCGGCGCGGTGAGGGGGGTGCCTCCAGCCTTCTCGAAGCGCTCGACCGATGCGTCGATGTCGTCGGTGTAGAGAGCGAAGTGCGTGATGCCGAAGTCGCTTGCCCGGATCGGCTGGGCTTGCTCGGGGCCGTGCATTTCGAAGAGTTCGATATCGGGTCCGGTTCCGATCTTGACCATCGCCTGCGCACGCACCACCGTTCCGGGGAAAGCACCGACGGCCCGCTCGAATTCCGGTCCCTGCCGCGGTGGGTCCTGCGGTCCGAAGGATTGGTAGATCACCTGGGCGCCAAAGGCTTCCACTAGGAACGATTTTGCCGCTTCGATGTCGGGCACCGTGATGCCGATATGATTGACGCCGCGAATGAGGGGTGCGGTCATGACAGTCTCCTTGATTTTGTCGATCCATCGCGACCGCTTCGGGCGCAATTCGCCCGCAGCGTCGCGATCCGCCCAGCCCGCGACGGCGCGGGCGCGGAGGTTCAGGTGGCCTCGAGGAAATCGATCAGGGCGGCCGCGACTTCCTTGGGCCGCTCATCCGCGACATAGTGGCTGCACCGCGCGATCGAGCCACCTGTCACATCACTGGCAAACTCTTTGAGCATCGGCACCATCTGCGCACCGAACCGCTGATCCCCACCAAGACCGAGCACCGGTATCCCGAGCGGGTGCTTCTTGTACTCGAGAGCCGCCGCATGATCGGCGGCGAGGGTGCGATACCATTCCATGCCGCCGCGCGTGCGGCCAGGAAGAGCCATCGCCTTCGCGTAGATCTCGATGTCTGCCGGATTGAAGGTGCTGTGATCGTAGAAACGCTCTGCCATGAAGGTCGAAACATAGTCATATTCACGGCCATGGATCAGGCGCTCGGGTAGATCCCGGTTCATATGGAAGCTGAAGTGCCAGAGCCCCGCGGTCGTCGCCTCCCATCCGGTCCAGCCGGGAAGCGGAACGTCGAGGACGGCCAAGTGGGTGACAGCCTCCCGGTGGATGGCGGCCTGCGACAAGGCGACCATTCCGCCGATGTCATGTCCGCACACGGCGTAGCGTTCATGTCCAAGGGCAATCATGACCTCGTGCGCGTCGCGCGCCATCGTTGCCTTGTCATAGCCGTCGAGCGGGCAGTCGGAAAAGCCCGCGCCGCGCAGATCGATGGCCACCACGCTGACATGCTCGGCCAGCAGCGGCATCACATTGTGCCATTCCCACCATGTTTCCGGCCAGCCGTGAAGCAGAAGGATCGGCGGGCCTGAGCCTCCCGTGACAGCGTTGATCTTGATGCCATTCACCGGCACCAGCTGCTGGGTAAACCCCTTCAACGTTGCGATCATGATCGCATTCCAGTCGATGTTGACGTTTAAACAAAGCTCGCGGCCAGCGCTCAGTGCTGATCGAAATCGGTGGCGATCGAGATGTCGCGCCAAGCGTCGATGTCGCTGCGGAACGCAGCCAGCTTCCGCTCGGCGATCGCGTGCGCGATGGGGCCGAGCGGCAGATGAAGCGGGGCGTCATCGGCGTCGACGGCCTGCAGGATCACCGTGATCGCCTTGTCGGGATCGCCCGCCTGATTGCCGTTGTTGGTTTCGCGATAGTGTTTGCGCGAGCTCGCGGCGTATTCCGGCATCTCGTTGGCCGCCATCCTGATCGAACGGCCAAGGAAATCGGTGCGAAACGGCCCAGGCTCGACGATCAGCACGCGGATGCCGAACGGCTCCAGCTCGCCGGCGAGTGCCTCGGAAATCCCTTCCACGGCGAACTTGGCGGCGTTGTAATACCCTCCGCCGCCGCTGCCCGCGATGCCGGCGCCGGACGACATGTTGACGATCGTTCCGCCCGAATGTCGCAGGACGGGCAGGGCGGCTCTGGTGGTTTCGATCAGACCGAAGACGTTCACCTCGAACATCGGCCGGTATTCTTCGGGTGTGCCTTCCTCGATCGCGCCGAACAGTCCGTAGCCGGCATTGTTCACGAGCACGTCAAACCCGCCGAATGTCTCGACCGCCTTTGCGACCGCTGCCTTGGCTGCCGCCGCATCCGTCACGTCCAGTGGCAAGGTGATCATGCGGCCGCCGAAAGGCTCGGCCATGTCTTCGATCGCTTCGACATCGCGGGCCGTCGCGATGACCCGATCGCCGCGTCGTGCCGCGGCGAGCGCGAGGCGCTGTCCGAAGCCGCTTGAGCAGCCGGTGATGAGCCAAGTCTTCATTGTTTCTTCTCCGATTTGGTTTCAGACAACGCCAGGCTGTCGCCGCCGCGAACCGCCATGTCGGCCATGATCGACCAATCCTTGTTCCCGAAGCCCGCCGAGACAGCTTTGCGGAGCCCCTCGCGGACAGCTTCGAGCATTGGGAGCGTGCGTCCGATCTCGTTGCTGGCCTCAGTCGCGAGACGCATGTCCTTGAGCGCGAGCTCGGCTTTGAAGCCCGGCTCGAATGACCGTTCCGTGATTTGCGCGCTGTAGCTCTCATAGGCGCGACCCGAGAACAGGGTGCCGAGGATGAGTTCGAAGAAATCCGCACGGTCGAGTCCGACGCTCTCGGTCAGCACGACACCCTCAGCCATCGCCTCGATGGCCATGGCGATCATCATATTGCAGGCGAGCTTCGCCGTATTCGCCCGAGCGGGGTTCTCCCCCAACTTCCAGACCTTTTTGCTGAGTGAAGCGAGCAGCGGCTCGACCGCGGCAACGGCATCGGCCTTCCCGGCCGCCAGGATGTTGAGCTGGCCACTCGCCGCTGCGTTCGGTCGCCCGAGGACCGGTGCGGACACATAGCCTAGGCCGGCCTCTTCGTGCAGCCGCTCCAGTTCCCGCGCGAAGGCGACCGAGATCGTCGATGTGACGACATGGGTCAGCCCTGGTCGCGCGCTTGCCAGCAGGCCGGCATCGAGGATCACCTCCCGAATGGCAGGGTCGTCGGACAGCATCGTGAAGACAGCGTCAGCCTGGAATGCATCCGCCGCGCGCCTGACCAACGTTACCCCGGGAACACTGTCCTGTGTGACCTTGCTGCGGTTCCAGGCCCGCACGTCATGGCCCGCCTTTACGAGGTTCAGGGCCATTGCCGAGCCCATATTGCCGAGACCGACAAACCCGATCTGCATGTTCTTTCTCCTGTCGTTCGGATGAGGGCTATGCGCATGGACGAGGGCACCGCCGATCGCTGCGACGCGCCGGGGCGCAGACCTGGAGAGATCAGCGGTCCCGGCAATCGACAGGCACCGCTGTGCCGCTCAGAGTGGCTTCACGATGCTGCGCTGCGGTTTGACGGCGGTGACGATGTCGACGTCAGCCATGACCTGGGCGGTCTCCGGCGCATTGAGCGCCGCTTCTATGGCGGCCTCGTCGCGGAAGTTGACGACCCCAACCGCGATCAGCCCGGCACCATCACCTTGCGGGAAGAACCCACCGGCGCTGACCAGCCCATAACGTCCCCAGCTTTCCCGCACGAGCGGGAAGTGCACGTTGATCCAATGGTCGCGGTTGAACGGCGTTTCCTCATCGCCCGCATAGGCCACCAGCGTCGTGATCATCGTCGAGGTCCTCATTTGCGAGTATCGAGGCGGGCCGCCGCGTTCCGCGACCCCTCAGGAAAATCCTCTCTGTTCCGTCCGGACGAGCTTTCCTTGAACCCCACAGCCAGGGTCACGATTCCTTCACCCAAGCGGCGGCCCGCATGGGTCAGGCGGATCCGCAGAAGGACGCATCTCCAGACGATGATGGCAATCTAGGCATTTAGATTTGTTCGATAAGTGACATAACTGTACTACCGGCGTTCAGTTTTGTGTGGGTGGTTGTGATGGAGTGGAGTGATGTCAGAGTCTTTCTCGCGATTGCGCGATCCGGCACGCTCGGTGCCGCCGCACGTTCTCTTCAGACAAGCCACCCGACCGTCGGCCGGCGCCTCCGCGCGCTTGAGCAGGCGATCGGTCACACGCTCTTCCAGCGCACCGCGGACGGTCTTGTTCTGACCGAAGAGGGCCATGGGATCATCGCGCTGGCGGAGCAGATGGAGGAAAGCGCGCTGGCGATGGAGCGCCGGCTTGCGGGGCAGGAGCAGAACCTCAAAGGCAGTCTGCGCATTTCATCCGCGGACTGGTTCGGGGCCTATGTCCTGCCTCCCATCCTGGCGGATTTCTCGAAAGCCTACCCCAATGTCGACGTCGAGATCCTGACCGGCACGCGCCTGTTCAATCTCGCCCAGCGGGAGGCCGACGTCGCTTTCCGTATCGTTCCGTTCGACACCGCTGACGTTGTTCAGCGACGGCTCTTCCGCCTTGAGTATGGCGTTTACATCGCGGAAGAGGCGCAGGAGCCGAAATATGGCGATGGGACCGGTTTCCGGCTGATCACCCACGACACGTCCACCGGCCATTTCCCTGACATCGCGTGGCTCATCGACAGTTTCCCCAACGCGAGACCGGTCCTGCGATCGAACAACCGGAACGTCCAGGGGCGCATGTGCAGGCAAGGCGTCGGCATCGCCGTCCTGCCCCGCGTGGTCGGCAATCAGATCCCGGGTATCCGCAGACTGGACCTGCCGACGCCGCCGCCGGCGCGGGACATCTGGATGGGATATCACCGGGACCTACGGCGTCTTCAGCGTCTTCGTGCGTTCATCTCGACCGTATCGGGCCATCTCGTGAATGCGACCGCATGATGTGCGGCCCGGAGATGATGCAAGGTTGCCCGAAAAACTCCAAGATCGCTGCAGTCGTCTCGGTTCACTTTCGTGTAGTGAACCCCTATAGACATTGTACGCCTTGAAGGCCGTATCATCGCTTCGCAAATCACCCGACTGGCTGATGGGCAGAGGAAGGGAGCGCCGGATGCGCATCGAGCGATGCACGCACGAAACGCTTGATGATTTGGTCGCGTTGCGGTGGGAACTCTGGCCGGAGGCGCCGATCGAGACCCACCGCACCGAAGCCGCCGATGACCTCAGTGTTCCGGATCGAGCGGTCGCTTTCATCGTTCGGGACGAGGGTGGGGTAGCTGTGGGCTTTGCAGAGGCCTCGTTGCGTCGGGACTATGTGAATGGATGCGAGACCTCACCGGTCGCGTTCCTGGAAGGGATCTACGTGCGGGCGGAACAGCGGAAACGCGGCATCGCCCGCCGGCTCATCCAGGCCGTCGAAAGTTGGGGAAAGGAGAAGGGCTGTTCGGAGTTCGCCTCCGACGCGGACATCGGAAATGACGTGTCCCAACGCATGCACGCCGCGCTCGGCTTTGAAGAGACGGAACGCGTCGTCTTTTTTCGCAAGCCACTGTGCCGAAGGTGATGCTTCCGGAAAAGCGGCAGTGCCCGGATGGTCTGAGCCAGGGCCACCAGGATGAACCCGGCGGCCCCGGCGAGGTCGGAGAGGTGGGGGACGATACGAGTTCCTCACTTCCGCAGCAGCTTGTCCTTCGCCGCAGCCCCGGCGCCGGAGCCGACCCAATGGGGATGAGCAGTGGCAGCATGGGGATGCCCCTCCTTCGGGCATGAAAAATGCCGCCTCGGCGGGGGCCGGGCGGCGGAATGGATTCAATCTTGCGACAGCTGGAACGGCGGCACACCGGGTAGGTTAAGTCTCTATGGACACACGCGTTTCCGCGGCCCGGTCTCAGCATCTCCTCCGTCTTCGAGAGGATGCATTCAAGCGGGCGCGGTCGTTACAGGAGCAGAGCCGTGTGTTGGTCGCGCGATCGGTGCAGGTGCGGCTTGAAGCGCAGGAACAATGCGCTCGAAGCATGATCAGCCGGCGCGACGAGATCTGGCGATCGCCGTGATCCAACTTAGTCTGCTGGAATGTCCGCTACCCCCTTTACCAACAATTATAGGAACCGCAACGGTCTGTTGATGTCTACACGACGCCTGCTCGCTGGAGATGACGACAATGGACAGCGCGAAAATTGAGCATCTTAGCCGTCTACATCAAGATCTCATGCACAAGGCACGCAACGCCGTTGAGGAAGCCGGACGACGACGTAACGAGATGCGGGTTTATTCTAAAAATGCATGCGTCCGCAGCAAGTACCTTCGAGGTCAAGCGACGGAAGCTGCTTCCCACGCTGAGGAAGTCAGGATTTGGACACAGGATGTCCAGGCTAGGACGATCGACTCAATTTCAGCTAGCCAAGCTGCGGCCTCTCGTCTCGATCGGCGTTGATTGGACAGTGCTCGTGCAGGGTCGGTTCGTCGTAATGCCGGCGGACCGGTTTCAGGAGCAAGCTCTGGGAAAGGAGAAGCCCGCCACGGAGATCCCGGCGGGCTATGGCGCGTTTGCGCAGGTGTGGCAGGTAAAGTAGGATACAGGCCTTCTGGAAAGCCTTCAGAGTTGATCAGCCCTGTTTGCGGCGGCATTTCAGTCAAGGCCAGGATGCACTGGATGGACGGTTCAGCGCCGACCGGAATGCGATGAGGCCAGGGGCTTTCCTGGGTCCTGCTCAAGCACATCTGTGGTGTGGCGGTCCTTATCGCCGATGGTAATGGACCGATCAAAGCACTTGGCCCAACTTTCGAGCCTGCTTCGATTCCATCGCCGAGCGGCGCGAATGCGTTGGGACTCTTCAACAAGATCACGTGCCCGCGCGATGGCGTCTTGGTTCCGGCGCAGCAGATATTCCAGTTTCGCGTGTTCCATCCATCGCTCCTGCAGAATGATGGTCAGTGACCATCAGGAAATGAGCGACACTGGAGGATGGAGCATTTCCTGTCTGTTCGCTTCCGTACCAGCATTCCGTCAGGGCAACAGGCCTTGGAATTGCCGTTTCACAATGCCGTAGCATTCGCACGAAGCGACCTCCAGCGCGGGCCGGTTCAGGATAGTGATGTCACCGCTCACGTAGTTGATGATGCCGGCCCGCTGCAGAGTGCCTGCGGCCACCGTCACACCCGCCCGGCGCACGCCCAGCATGGTGGACAGGAATTCCTGGGTGAGCGGCAGCCGGTCACCGTCGCAGCGGTCATGCGCCATCAGCAGCCAGCGGGCAAGTCGCTCGTCAATGCGGTGGGCACCGTTGCAGGCGGCTGTCTGGGCGACTTGGGCAAAAAACGCCGCTACGTAGCGGAGCAGCGATTTGCGCAGGGTTGGGCTTCGATCCGTGGCGTCTCGAAAGGCGCTCGTCCCGATGCGCCATCCCTTGCCGGGCATCTGCATCAGGCATTCCTGGGAGACGGCGTCGGTGCCCAGGAGGACGGGGACGCCGATCATGCCGTCCCACCCCATCATGCCGACTTCCAGAGAACCACCCCCCTCGAACAGGGCAAGAAAGGACCCGAGTCCGGAGTCCGGGAAATAGACGTGCTCGATCGGTTCGTCCGGAGCGATGAGCACCTGCTTGAACGGCAGATCGACCGCGTCCAGGTGCGGGCCCAACAGCCCAAAATCCTCGGGGCTCAGAGCCGAAAGCAGTCGATTGCGGACAGCGGATTGCGCGGGCTGTGCCATGTGCGTCCCCATCGGTTTGGCGGGAGCACACGCTACACTCTGTCGCCCGCAGCCAGGATCGTGGCGAGCAACAACACAGAGGTCGGGTGTCCCGCCGGGTCGTCAAGGGGTAGGAGTAGCGTGACCATCGATCAGTCTGCATGGTGCGATCCGTACTGCGCCAGCCTCGCCAACTGTTGGGCGCGCAGGTGAAAACTATGGGACACCCAAGGGAAGGAAGAATGCAATCGCGGCGCCGTGAAGGGGGCATAGGGCGCCGCGATTGCCGGAGTTTCAGGGAGGGTGTCATCGTCCAGGAGCAAGCACGTTCCGTGACGTGCGATCGATCAACACGCTGGCAACGTTTTGGTGCGCTGTTTCACAAGGTATATCGCGTTCGGGTAGTTGTGCGGTTGGCCGCAGGGATGTCCGGCAAGCGCGCGCGATCTGCTGTCACCTTCACCAGTTCGGCGACCGATGGCCGATGCAGGCCTGAACCTGCATCCCCCCGCCCTCCGCCCAGATTTCCTGCACAGCATCAAAGGATGCATCAACAGTCACATTTGGAGAGTGAGTGAATAATTTCGCGCCCGCGGTGTTCAACGACGAAATAACTGATGCGGGAGGTGCGAGTGACGACAAGTGCCCTGAAGCCCATCCTGGTGGTCGAGGACAACCCGCGGGACCTGGAACTGACGCTGGCGGCGCTGAGGAAATGCAAGCTCTCCAACGGTATCATTGTCGCCCGCGATGGTGAGGAGGCGCTACGGATGCTGTCACTTCGCGATCCGGAAACCGGATGGCCAACCCAGCTTCCCGCGGTCGTCCTGCTCGAACTCGATCTCCCGAAGATCGACGGGCTGGAAGTGCTGGAACGGGTGAAGAGCAACCCAGCCATCCGGCACGTTCCCATCGTCATGTTCACGGCGTCATGCGAGGACAACGACATCATACTCAGCTATGAGCTGGGCGCGAACGCGTTCGTTGTTAAGCCCATGGATTCCGAGGCTTTATCGGAGGCAATCCGTAGTTTGAGCGCGTTCTGGGCCAGCCTGAACCAGTCGCCAGCCAGTTGCTTCCAGGGGTTGGCGGCGCCGTTCCGATGAGCGCTTGCCGCCGACCGGAAAGGCATTGCCTCATCGTCCGAGGCGACCGGCGGGCCGGTTTCGGGCTGAGGATCTCGGTCTTGAAGGCTCCGGAAAAGGAAAAGAGGCCGGGCGGCTTGGAGTAAGGAAGGCCGCTCGGTTGTGAGCGTTACGAGCGCCCCCTGAGACCAACTCGACGTGATCCCTACAGCACCGCCGAGATATGTTCGATCAGGGCTGTCGGTGGGATAGGTTTGGACAGGATGCGAATCCCGGGTTCACGGCCGAGATCCTGGAGTGCCGCCTTCTCGGCATAGCCGGTGACGATCAGGATCGGCAGGTCGGGGCGATGGCGGCGGGCAAGACGAGCGAGGTCGGCGCCGGTCATGCCGGGCATGGCGAAGTCAGTGACCAGGATGCTCAGATTGTCGTCCGCCTCCAGCAGGGCCAGAGCCTCCTCCCCGGAACCGACCTCGGTCACCATCATGCCGGCCTCGTCCAGCACTGCGGCGTTGGCCATGCGAACCAGGGCGTCGTCCTCCACCAGCAGCACGTGAGACATCCCGAGCGGCGGTCCGTCCGAGGCGGCAGCGAGGGGAGCGGCAAGGGGAGGAGCAGCGGTGGCGGCGTCCGGAGTGTCGGTCCGGCTGTCGGCAGGGGCAAGAGGCAGATACAGCGTCACCGCGGTACCGAGGCCAAGGTGGCTTTCCAGGCGGATGCCGCCGCCCGATTGGGCGGTCAGACCGTGCACCATGCTCAGCCCCAGCCCGCTGCCCTGGCCGAACGGTTTGGTGGTGAAGAAGGGCTCGAAGGCACGGTCCAGCACATCCGGCGGCATTCCGGTCCCGCTGTCGCGTACCGTCACCGCGACGTAGTCACCCGGCGCCAAGGCGGGCGAGACGCCTATTTCCTTCTCCTCTCCCTCGCTTCTGCCCTTGCTGCCCTCGCCCACTGACAGACTGGCGATGGCGATCGTCAGGGTGCCTCCGCCGGGCATAGCGTCGCGGGCATTGATTGCAAGGTTCAGCAGAGCGATGTCGAACTGGTGGGGATCGACCAGGGCCGGCGGCACGTCGGCTTCCCGGTCGATGCGGATGCGGATGGTGCTGCCCAGAGTGCGTTCCAGCAGCGTAACCATCCCCGCCACCTGGGCGCCGAGGTCGACGGGCGCCGGAGCCAACCGTTGCCGGCGGGCGAAGGCCAGCAGATGCTGGGTCAGGGTAGCACCGCGCTCGACCGCTTGGCTTGCGACCTGCAACGCCCGGCGCCGCTCCGCCTCCACCAGCTCGCCGCTGCGCTCCAGCAGGTGCAGGCTGGAGCGCACCGCCTGCAGCAGGTTGTTGAAGTCGTGAGCCACTCCGCCCGTCAGCTGGCCCAGCGCCTCTATCTTCTGCAGTTGGCGGACATGCTCCTCCGCCACGTTGCGCGCTTCGACCGCCTGCTGCCGCTCTTGGAGCGCGCGGTTGGCGGTTTCATACGCGAGAAACTGGCGCGCCATCGCCCACAGCATCAGGACAAGAGCCACCGCGCTGAGCAGCCCGGCGGCGGCGATGACCAGCGCCTGGTCATTCCAGCGGGCCAGGATTTCCCCCCGTGTCCGGCTTACGCCGACGACCAGCGGGTAGTTGCGCAAGGATAGGAAGGACAGGATGCGGTCCTGACCGTCGACCGACTGTGGCGTCTCATGGATTCCGGCTTCATGGCTTGCGACCAGTTCGGCGACGCCGGGGCTGATGGCGATGGTCCCGACCTTGTCCGGCAACGCCGGGTAGCGCGCCAGCAGCATGCCGTCGCGCCACCACAGGCTGATGCCGCTGCCCGGCGTCACATGCAAGCTGCGGTAGAATCGCTCGAAATAGGACAGGCGGATGGCCCCCACGACCAGACCAGCCAGTCCACCATCGGGATCGTTCACGCGGCGGGCGAAGTAGAGCGTCCATTCCTGGGTGGCAACACTCTTCACCGGTCGGCTGACGTAAACGTGCCCGGGATCGGTGTGCTTGAGCGCCAGGAAATAGTCGCGCTTCGACAGGTCGTGTGGCGGAGCCGGGAACTGGCGGGTGAAGTTGACCAGCGTGCCGTCGGCGGCGATCAAGCTCAAAGCCTCCAGCTGCGGTAGGCTGGATGCCCTGGCTTTCAAGAATTCATGGGTTTCGTGGTCGCCTTCCAGCCGCTTGAAGGCGTCGGCGCTGCGCCGGTTGGCGGCGGGGATCTGTTCGACGACTCCGTTGACGGTCAGTTCGATGCCTTCGATGGCGCGCAGCGTCTGCTCGGCCAGCGAAGCGTTGAGCGTGCGCAGGCCGAGTGTCGCCTCGGCCACCGTCTCGTCATGCAGACGATCCATCATCATCGCGGTGCCGCTGCACAGGGCCGCCAGTACGATTCCACCGAGCGCACCAATGCGTCGGAGCGGACGGCTGGTTCTCAGAAGCCCCCGCAAGACCCTCGCCTCCGGTTCGCTCCCAGCACCGCATCCACTCCCATCGCCAGCCTTGCTCCCTGCGCCGCTTTCCTTGGCATCGCCATGGCAATCTTGTCCCTTCGTGCAGGTGAAGTGGCGTCGCCCACCGGAGGCACGAAGGCTTGCACTGAATTGGCTGGACTATACAGACGGCCGCCCACCGGACAAGCGGCCAGAGGTCATAGTAAACCGTTCCGGGTTTTTCTTCCTGAGTTCATTCGGCTTGGGGCACGCCGCCATGGCGACGCCCTCGGTTTGAGCATAGTCGCGGGCTTCAGCCTCGGCGGCAGGAATGTTGCCGATGTGTTCGTACAGGCGCAGGTGGTTGTCCGCGGTGATCTGATGTATGACATTGAAGCCGGAGCACCGGTGCTCGCGAGGGGTCTGCTCGCCGTTCCGGCGGCGGACCAGCTTCGGGCTGAGGAGTTCGGACAAGGGACTCCGGAAAAGGAAAAGCCCGCCGCGGAGGTCCGGGCGGGCTGGTTCTACGGCGCTGATCGGCGGTGCTGGACTGGTGGCCGAGGCGTCCTTACGTCATGAGCAGGAAGCGTCGAACGACTGCGCAATCTCCAGCGCTGTGGAGGTTGCAGCCACCCCTTTGGCTCCCTTACACGAAAGCAAAGCCTCGACGTAGTCACGGAATTCTGGTTCAGCCTTGCCGACGATCCCATGCCTCGTGAAGTGGCGTTGGTATTGGTACGTGCTGGTCCACAACGCGGCGATAACGCCCCGCGGGTCGACGACGACGGTCAACGGAAGGTCGGTGACAGACTTCGGCGTCGGAAGGTCACGGGGTGCTGGGTCACGGCTGTCAGACACGGCGATGTAGTCTGTGCGCAGACCCTTTCGCCGCTGATAGTCCAGCTCGCGCTGGAATGCCCCTTCCAGGTCGGTCTCGCTGGGACGCGGGGAAACGAGCATTACGACAGGCACATCGGGGTGGGCCTTCATGAAGTTCTCGACCGAAGGCCGCTCTCCGATGCACGGCATGCACCATTCGGCTCCCCGCTTGAAAAGGAACCACTTGCCACGAAACTCCGCCGTTGAGCGACGCACACCGTCCTCGCCGTGGAATGTGAAGATCGGCAGTGCGTTCCCTGGTGCGAAGCCGTAGGCCGGTTCCGCAGCAGCCGGCGCAGTTAGATCTGCAATGGATAGTAGCGCCAGCAGTCCGCAAAAAACGTTTCTGGAAGCTGTTAAGGCTGGAGGCGTTCTCATTCTCATCTCGCACGAGGTAGGCTCAATTTTCTATCACGCGCCGCGCCGATGAGCACTATCGCGTGTCGAGCCACCGGCCTGCTGACATGCCAACCCCAGCGCAACAGCTGACCGACGTTCAGCCCGCCCCGAACAGCGCCTTCTCCGCCGCCCGGCGTTTCTTCAGCCCACCGAGTTGGACCTTCTTGCCGTCGACCGTGGCATAGACCCACTTCGGGAACTCGGCGGCCGCCCCGACATAGTCGCCCTGGTTCAGCAGGCGCAGCAGGGTCGAGGTCTGCAGGGCTCCGGCCCCCAGGTTGAACACGAACGAGACCAGAGCGCCGCTCTGCCGATCAGTGAGTGGGACCTTCGCGAGCCGGTCGACGTCCCGGGCAGCATCGGCCATGTCGGCGCGCCGGAAAACCTCGGCCTGGAGAGAGGTGATGGTCTGGTCCATCTGGGCCCCGGCGATGTGACCGTAGCCGATCGTCGTCACCCCCACCGGGCACAGGTAGGCCTTGAGGGACAGCCCCTCGAAGCGGCCGACGAGGGTCAGGGCGTCGGGGTGGATCTCGCCTGGGATCGCCGCGCCGACGGACGTGGTGGTCATGAGTTACTTCCTCATTGGAATTGTTTTAATGAGCAATGGCGTTTAGGGTCGCGCAATCTGCTATCCACGGCAGGAATTAGCTGAACCTTGGCGGCTCATTGTGGCCGCCATTCTTTTGCCGGCGCGCGTTGGTGAGCAGATAGGCCAGCAGCAGGAGGGCGTCGTCCTTGCTGCCCTCGCAGTCGGCCAGGGCCTGCGTGGCGACCTGCTGGTCGTCACGCTGGCGCGCGGCCATGGCGCAAGCGAAGACGGACAAGATGATGATCCGGTTCCGGCCAGAGGTTCACGCCCTGCTGGCCAAACTGGCCCAGGACGATAGCCGGAGCATGGCCGGCGAGCTGGAATGGCTGATCCGCGAGGAAGCGAAGCGGCACGGCCTGGACAACCTGTCATGAAAGGGCGGAGACTCCTGTTCACAACGGCGCTGGACGCTCCAACGCGCGGGTGTGGTGATGTCTCCCCGTCGCTCATCTTTCACGCGTGCCAGGCATGTCGCACTTGATGCTTCTGTGCCGAACAATGACGTTGCTGCTGCCGCTTGTTCCGGTGGCGGGCTGCACCGTTGCAGTTCAGGGCGAGGAAGCTTTTCGTCGGCAAGCAGAGCGCCGGCTCACGTCGACTCCGACGCCGGTCGAAGAGGTCTACCGCTGCTTCCTCTGCCGCGGCATTAATCCCGGATATCACCAGCTATACCCGGAGCGCGGCGAGGCAGTGTGGTCCTTCACCGCTGGCGGTGCTTCGCCTGAGATTTAGAGTGCGTAACAAAACCGACGTGGAGCGGTTGGGAGGGGTATGGCAGCCCCTCTTGTTTGCGACGCCCTATGGGCGATCATCGAGCCTCTGATCCCGCCGGAGCCGCCCAAGCCGAAAGGCGGCAGGCCACGCCTGGACGACCGCGCGGCGCTGACCGGCATCCTGTTTGTGCTGCGCACAGGCATTCCTTGGGAACTGCTGCCGGTGGAGATGGGGTGCGGCTCGGGCATGACCTGCTGGCGGCGGCTGCACGAGTGGCATCAGGCCGGCGTCTGGGAGCGGTTGCACCGTGTGCTGCTCGACCGGCTTGGCTACGCCAACGCCATCAACTGGGATCGCGCGGCAGTGGACAGCGCCAGCGTCCTGGCAAAAAGGGGGGCGAGGAGACCGGCCCGAACCCGACGGATCGCGGCAAGCCGGGCTCCAAGCGCCACATCCTTGTCGATGCCAACGGCATCCCCCTCGCCCTGAGGATCTCGCCGGCCAACCGGCACGACAGCAAACTCTTGGAGGCGCTGGTCGATGCCGTGCCGGCGATCCGCCAATGTGCGGGCCGGCCACGGCGCCGCCCGGCCAAGCTACACGCCGACAAGGGCTACGACTTCGCCCACTGTCGGCAGGCGCTGCGCCGGCGGGCGATCATCCCGCGCATCGCCCGGCGTGGCATCGAGAGCAGTGAGCGCCTCGGCCGACACCGATGGGTGGTCGAGCGTACGCTCGCCTGGTTCGCTCGCTTCCGTCGCCTCGCCCTACGCTACGAACGGCGCGCCGACATCTTCACAGCCTTCCACAACATCGCCGCCAGCCTCATCTGCTGGCGCTTCGTCCAGAGATGGTTCTGTTAGGCACTCTTACCCGTTGTGAAAGGGCGACTGCGAGGGGCAAGGTCGGCAAGACTGCGGCTTATAGTTATGCACGCCGAATTTCACGATTCAGACTCGTTTATTCTGGTGTCTTGCCAGACCAATTTATGGTTCCAGGGCCGTTTCTGGAGGCCATTTTGTGGTTCCGATGAGGTGCCTTATGGCTCCAAATTTTCTGAATTCATCAATGGAATCAATAAGTGGTGGCACACTATATGGTTCCTCGCAGAGGACCGTTTGTGAAAATCTTCCCCCTTGGATTTTGCGCACTGCTTGGGGTCACTGAACGAAAGTGCGCAAATTGTCCGGAATGTGAGAACGCGGGATGAACGTGAGCTCCGTCGCGCTTCAGCGCCCCTTTCTGCACCTTTTCTCTACAGCACCAAGACGGGTGAGCCAGCCCCTGTCCGCTGCAACTTGAGTCTTTCTCTGACCCAAACCGGACGCCGGTCGGCATGACATGCCGATGCTTGGGACACGAACAGCATCACCACTGCTATTCGGCAACCTGTAAGCGGGACCGGGGATCGTTCAGCCCGTCCTTCGATCCAAAACCGCTCATTGCCGCGTCGATCTCCTCCATGCTGTAAGCCATCGAGGGTGCCAGGTTCGTGATGTGATGGTCCCATTGCATTCGGCAGGAGATGTAGGCCTCGGCACCGGCCTGCCCGTCGGCCGTGATCTGGATCCCCGCCTGCCGAAGCCGCTGCAGGGCAGCGTGGTAGCGTGCTCGCCAGAGGTCTCGGGTCTGCTGGTCCGGCTGGGCCTCCCGGTCCGGTGCCCCATGGGGAAGGAAGGTGTTCTCCAAGGAGGTGAGGAGCATCATGGACGCTTCCCGGAGTTGCGCGACAGCTCCTGCCTCCTTCAGCCAGCGGTGGTTCTGATCATCCAGGGCGCTCTGGATCAGGCTCACCGCGTCCAACGCGACCAGCGTGGAACGGGACACCGAGTGGTGTGGATCACTGAAGCGGAAATAGAACAGCACCGGGTAGAAGTGATGCGCCTCCTTGGTCTGGGTCATCTCGACGCCGAGTTCCGACAGGTTCGTGTAGCCGCCGCTGAACTGCCCCTCAGGCCCGAGACGTGCCAGCAACTCGGCGGCATCGCCTGTGCACCCTGAGAGGAAATGGATGTTCATGGCCAGCACGTTGCGCCGCTGGAGCGCTGTGTAGACCTGCATCAGATAGGTCAGCGTCAGCGACATCACCGACATGCCGATCAGCGAGTTGAACAGGAAAAGCAGCCGTGTGGGGCTCGTGTGCGGGGTGAAGTCACTCGCCCCGACGATGGCCATGCTGGTTCCCCCGGCATACATCGCGGTGACGAAGTCCGTGGGGGTCTCGCCGTTGGTGGCGCGGATGGAGGTGCCGAGTTCCGGGTGCATGATCAACGCGGCCCCGAGCGTCAGCCCGAGAGCCCAGACCCCGACCAGCAGCACGAGGATGACCGGACCACAGAAGGACAGAACGGCTCCTTGTCGAGGGCCAAAAGCCTTTGAGGCTTTGACGAAGGAGGCCCAGATCAGCCGTTCGACCCTGAATCCGATGATGCTGGTGCCGATCCGGGCGTAGAGCACGGTCAGAAAGACATCGAGCAGGATGATCAGGATCAGCAGTATCCCAAGGCCCTGCTCCAGTCGTCCCATCATGGCGGCCTCCTGTCATCCCACCGGCTCCGGCGGGGTCATTGGGACTGCCCGACCGGGCCGGTCGCCTCCGCGCCCGGTCCAGGTTCGATGCGCCACAGTTGCGTATCGAGGCGCGGACCGTTCTCGGGCTTGAACCAGCTCATGTCCTGAATGCGGGAGCTGGTGACGTAGATGCTTCCGTCGGGTCCCTCCGAGAACGTATCGGGCCAGCGCAGCCGTTTGTCCTGTACGAGGGTGGTGGTGCTATCCCCATCACGGACCTTCACGGCATCCTGCTCGATCGCGCTCAGATAAAGCCGTCCGCGCCCGTCGATCCAAAGACCGTCCGTCGGCTCGGTCTCGGCGGCACGCTCCACACGGGCTCCGAGATCCTTCTCGGACAAACGTGGGTTTTCCAAGGCGTCCGTCGGGATGCGATAGAGGGTCCGGCCGGTCAGCGCTTTCCAGTAGAGCGTGCGCCCATCGGGAGAGAGCGCGATGCTGTCAGCGGCAAATTCGACCCCGCGCCCGTCGGGCCGGCGCAACTCCTGCCCATCGGTCTTCACCACCACATCCTTTTCCGGCTGGGTGCTCGGGTGGCCGTGAAGGACGCGTCGAGCCTTGCCGTCCTGGAGATCCACAACGACGAGAGCGCCCTTGGCCCCGGCATCGGTCAGGTAGGCATGCCGCCCATCCGACGAAAACCGGACATCGTTCAGGTAGCTGCCCTGAGGCGCGACCGTCTCGTCGAAGTGGATCACCTGCGCAACCTTGTTCGTCTTCAGGTCGATCCTGACGAGCTTGGGCCCGCCCTGCACGACGGGTGCCGTGGCTGGCGCGGCCGGATCCACGACCCAGAGATTGCCGTGCGCATCGGCCACGACGCTCTGGACGCACACGAAGTGATCGCCGGCTGACATCTGGTTCTTCCTGGCGTTGCGCCAGGAATTCCACGCGTCGTCCGGGTAAGGCTTGATGTGGCCGTCGCGCGTCACCTCGGCGACCGAGATCGGTGCATCCTCCGTCCAACGGGGAAAGTTGACGAAGATGCGCCCATCCTTCGAAACGGTCACCCCGGTCACCTGATGCTCAAAGCTGGTGACCTGTTGCAGGTGCGCCGTGCCCTGAGATGGTGCGGCACTCTGCTGCGCCATGCTCGGCTGTGCCATGGATGTGGTGGCCAGGAGGGTCCCGAAAAGCAGGGTCACCGTTGCGAGCCGTTGCATGTTCATTTCCATTGCGTAGCCGTGATCGTGTGGCCGTGATCATGGGGGATGCGACGGCCACCTCAAGAGCGTGAACTCCGCTCGAACGCAGCCGTGTCGTTGATGGTTCAGTGCGGCCGCGCCTTCTCCTGCGGAGCACGATTGGACACCGCCGCGAGGGCCGGTGCGGCCCGCATGTCCGGAGGCACCTTGAAATCCCTGGCGGCGCCTCGCGCCGCCTGGACACCCTGCGGGAAGCCGGTCCGATCCCTGTAGGAGCGTGGCCGGCCACGGGGGCGGCTGTGGCGGGCCGTGGTCCCCTGCGCGCCGATGATGTCGAGCAGCGTCACCCCCAGCACCACCGCAAGAGCAATCCCGACATTGTCGCGCTTCGGGTTGTCATGCCGCATGGCCGTCATCAGGGTGGCGATGTCGAGCCCGTCTCCGGCCACCCGGCTCCACAGCCCGAGATGCTTGTCGGGCGAGAGCGAGACGATGCCGTGCCCGAGTTCGCGAACGCCGTAGGCCCGCACAAGGGCTTCCTTGCCCTCCATGCCAAGCGCCCGGGTGATGCGCTTCGCCGCAAACAGCTCGGTCAAGCCGAGCCCGATGCTGTACCAGCCGAGCGCTCTGGCCATGCGGTCGGAGGCACCCAGCGAACTGGGCCCGGAGTGAAGGACTTTCGGGTCGCCCTTGGACCGGGCAATGTTCGAGATGGTGTAAGTCACGTCTTCTCTCCCCGGTCTTTAGGGTTTCAGGACGACCTTGACGCAGCTGTCCTGCTTGTCGCGGAACACCTTGTACATCTCGGGTCCCTCATCGAGGCTCACGGTGTGGGTGACGACGAACGATGGATCGATCTGCCCCTCCTCGATGCGGCGCAGGAGGTCGTCGGTCCAACGGTTGACGTGCGTCTGGCCCGTCCGGATGGTCAGTCCCTTGTTCATCAGCTGGCCCATCGGGATCTTGTCGACCAGCCCGCCATAGACGCCCGGGATCGAGATAACCCCGGCCGGGCGGCAGACGTAGATCATCTCGCGAAGGACGTGCGGCCGGTCGCTTTCGGCGCCGAGCATCTGCTTGGCGCGGTCGTAGACCGTGTCCGGCATGGACGGCGAGACATGGGCTTCCATGCCGATGGCGTCGATGCACTTCTCCGGGCCCAAACCACCGGTGAGTTCGTTCAGGCGCTCGACCACGCTCTCTTCGTCGAAGTTGATGGTGATGGCGCCACCGGCTTCCGCCATTTCCAGGCGCTCCGGCAGATGATCGATGGCGATCACCTGCTTGGCGCCGAGGAGGACGGCGCTGCGGATCGCCATCTGACCGACGGGACCGCAGCCCCAGATCGCAACGGTGTCGGTCGGTTGGATGTCGCACTGGACGGCGGCCTGCCAGCCGGTCGGGAAGATGTCTCCGAGGAAGAGAACCTTCTCGTCCGGGATCCCATCCGGCACCTTGATGTGCGTCGCATCGGCGAAGGGGACGCGGAGATATTCGGCCTGTCCGCCCGGATAGCCGCCGGTGAGATGCGTGTAGCCGAACAGGCCCGCGGTCGGGTGGCCGAAGACCTTGTCGGCGAGATACTTCTTGCGGTTGGTGGCCTCGCACACCGAGAAATTGCCGCGTTTGCACTGGTCGCACTCGCCGCAGATGATCGTGAACGGAACCACCACCCGGTCGCCGACCTTGAGCTTGTGCTTGGCCTCCGGCCCGACCTCGACGACCTCCCCCATCATCTCATGCCCCATGATGTCGCCGGGCAGCATCGCCGGGATGAAGTTGTGGAACAGGTGCAGGTCCGAGCCGCAAATGGCGCAGCTTGTCACCTTGACGATGGCGTCGCGCGGCTGCTCGAGTTCGGGGTCAGTGACGGTGTCGCACCGGATGTCTTCCTTGCCATGCCAAACCAAGGCTCGCATACTTTCCTCCTTCATCCTGCCAAGATGCAGAGGCCTGCGCTTCCGGAAGTGCTTCGGACCGAAGAGCCTGTCTCTGCGGGGGTGGTCTGTCGGATTGAAAGCCTCAAAACCTGAGCGAGCCTCACCGCGTTCCTAGGGATGGTTCCTCAGGGAACCTCCGCGCCAGGGGCGTCTAACCTCCATCACCTGACCGCCGCGGCGCCTGCACACCCGCCGATGCGGCAATCCGCACCGCGTCCGGTACGGTCTTGGCGCCAAGCCGCTGCATGACATGCGCCCGATGGGTCTCCACCGTGCGCGGGCTGATGCCGATGTCCCGTCCGATCTGCTTGTTCGTCTGGCCAGCGAGGATGCCGGCCAACACCTCCCGTTCCCGCTCCGACATCTCGGCCATGCGAGCCCGGGCCCAGCCGGCCTCGTGGTCGGCCTCCTCAGTCTGACGAATGTCGGCCGCCGCTGATGCGACGGCGGCGAGCAGGGTGTCGGTACGATAAGGCAACGGCAGGAAATCCACCGCGCCGGCCTTCATCACGTGCACTCCGAAGGTTACATCGCCTCCGGCATCACCCAGAACGATCACCGGCAGGCCGATCCGCCGAGCCTTGAGTTCTCTCGGGACGGCAAGGCCGCCCGCGTCAGGGTGCTGGATGTCGAGCACGACGCAGCCCGACACCAGGGCGGGTGCCGACTCCAGAAAGGCTTTGCCGGAAGGGAAGGCTCTGACGTCATAGCCGGCCTCCCGGAGCACGCGGGAGAGGATCTCGCGCGAGGTCGCGTCTGCGTCGACGATGTACACGAAGCGCCCTTCATGGCGCGTGATGTCCTGGGCGATGCCGCCGGTGCGCCGGACCCGGCCCTGTTCGTCCCGGATGGGGAAGAAGGTGTTGCGGATCCAACGCAACGCTCCGTCGGTTCGGGTGATGCGGAATTCCTCCACGGAGACCACACCGAGCGCGGTCCTGCCGAAAGCCTCGACGACGCGGGCGCGGTCATCGGGATGAACGACAGCGATCCACCGGCTCATGTCCTGCCGGAATGCGTTTTGCGCTGTCCCGAAGACCGTCTCGAAGACCGGATTGAGATATTCAAGCGTCCGGTCCCCCGCGTTGGCGATCCAGAACGCGTTCGTGGAATGCGCCGCGAACTCGCGGAAGCGCTCCTCGGCCCGCTTCTCACGGTCGATGTCCTGCACCACGAAGACCGCCCCCAGCCTCTCGCGGGCGGCGTTGAGGAAGGGCGCAGCGCTCACGCGCGTCCACGCCTCCCGCCCATCCGGCAGGGTGAAGATGAAGTCGATCCCGGGAACGACCGTTTCGCCCCGCAACGCCCGCGCGCCTGGATAGTCCGAGGGGCTGAGAGGCTGGCCCTCGGGAGTGTAGGCCCGCCAATGCCCGGCTTGTTTCGGGCTTCTGGAGGGGATGTTGGCGAGGGTGTATTGCTGAAGCATCTGGTTGCCCAGCGTGATGTTCCCCTCCCGGTCGGCGAGCCCCACACCGACCGGCAGCTGGTCCAGGATCGCCAAGAGCCGGGCCTCGCTCTCACGCAACGCCGCCTCGGCCCGCTTGCGCTCCGTTATCTCAAGCGCAGCCCCGGTGAAGCACACCGGCCGGCCATTTTCGAAGGTGGTCCGGCCATGGGTGGAGACCCAGCGCTCGACCCCGTCCTCAATCCCGATGACGCGATAGTCGATGTGGTAGACACCGTCGCCCGTGGGATCCACACAATGGGCCAGCGCGGCTTCGACCCGGGCCCGGTCCTCAGGATGAATGCCGAACATCCAGACATCCAGGGAGACCGGTGTATCCGGGGACAGGCCCCACATGGCCCTCAGGCGAGCATCCCAGTCCAGCGCACCGGTTGCCGGATCCCACGTGTAGGGTGAGACATCGACGAGATCGATGGCGGCCTGGAGCCGCGCCTCGCTCTGGCGCAGTGCCGCCTCGGCGTGGACACGCTGTGTGGTCTCATGGACCGTGCACAGGACACCGCCAACCCCGCCCGTCTCATCACGAATGGGGCTGTAGGCGAACGAGAACCACGTCGCCTCGGGATGGCCGCGGCGCACGAGCGTCAGCGGCAGGTCCTCGAAATAGCTGGCTTCGCCGTGCATGGCCCGCTCGGTGATCGGACCGATGGTGTCCCACACCTCCGACCAGACCTCGGGGAACGGCCGCCCGAGGCCGTTCGGTTTGTCACTCATGATCGGAATGTAGGCATCGTTGTAGAAGCTCGTCAGTTCCGGCCCCCAGGCCAAGTAGGTGGGGAAGGCGGAGTTCAGCATGATGCTCAAGGCGGTGCGGAGCGACTGTGGCCAAGTCTCTGCCGGCCCGAGGGGCGTGGCCGTCCAGTCGTGGGTTCGCACGCATTGGCCCATGATGCCGCCGCCGGGAAAGCCGTCCGCCGCGCTCACGTCATGTCCTCCGTGGAGGCGTCCGGGCGTCGCAAGGAACTGTCCGCTCATGCATTTTCCCGGTTGGTTCGTGGTGATAGGGTGTCGCTCCACACCGGGCAGACGGGGGCGCGGCGCCGATCACGAAGCCGCGATTGGTCGTCGGATCGTTGATTCCATAGGGGATCGCCTGACCGATGGCATCCTGCGGGCACTCTTGCGCCAGAAGGCCTTCGGCCGTCCGGCACCAAGCACGGCCGGTGTTTTTTGTCGTTGATGATCAACTTACATTTTTTACATCATCACTGATGATGGGCCCGCCGGCGGCTTGGAAGTGCGCATCACGTTCGCGAGGCGAATGCCGGGCTTCCGTGCGTCGAGCGTTGCCCTTCGGCAGGAAGCCGAACCGGCGCACCAGACACGCCATCGTCGGTCGGCTCGCCGGGTATCCGGCCACGGCGAAGGCAGCGCTCAGGTGCTGCAGGCAACGGCGCTTGGCCTCCGCGCGCCGGCCAGCGGGGTTGCCGGCCCGGCAGCGCGGAGAGCCACGCGCATGGACAACGGAGGACATCGGCAACTCCCGTCACCGCCGACGGAACAAGCCATCAATCCCTCCAACCCGCGGTTTGGCCAAATGGTTCCTTGGCGTGCCCCAGCCCGCGGTTTTCTTAGACCTCGACATGATCGCGGCATCCTGGGCCGTTCGGCCGATCACGGCTGATCCATGCCTTGCGTCCTTCCCACCGGAGCGCGCTTCCTCGCTCACCTCGTCGGCGACCGCTTTGGGGCCGAGGGTGATGGCCCCACATGATGGCTCCACATAAGGCACCATCAGGCCGAAACGGTGGCGATGCGCACCGTCCCCATAGGGTGGGTTGGGCCCGTCCTGGCGCCCTCGGGGTGGCGGTCGCGCTCGCCGGCTACGTTGGACGGTCAAATGGTGGAAAAGCGCCGGATGGCGAATGGGGATGATCGACGATCAGCGCATAACTGCGGGTGCCGGCGAGGGCATCTCACCATTCCAGCGGTGGCGAGATGGTATCGCCATCCGCCGTGTGCCTCGACGGGATCGTCTGCCCCTTCGGGAAGGCCGGGGCTGTATCAAGCGAATGCCATGCTACCGGTCCCTCGTGTTCTCGCCGCGTGATGCGTCTCGTTCCTGCGGCTGATCCGGAACCTCGCTGCGGACAGCCTGCCGTTGCTGGAGGTCGGAGGGGGGCTTCACCTCGGCGGAGGCACCCGGTGCCTCACGCAGCCATTCTCGCTTCACGCAAACGCCCATTGCTATCTCCCAAACGTGCCTGTTGACGGAGATCCTCCGGCCCACCGCGGGTGGTGAGCCGGAGGTCAGCGGTCGAGCTTTCCGCCGCTGGAAGGGTCTTCAGCGGCGGTGTGCAGACTATGCTTCGACGATGATCGTCACCCTCGACGGCGCGGCAGGAGGCTTGAGGAACGTCGGGATCGACGCCATCGGCCAAGGGCGCCCGCTGCACACAAGCTCCCCTACATTCACACCACGAAGTGTCGTGCCGGATCGCGGTCGACCATTCGGCGTGTGCCTAAGGAGGATCCCTTACCAAAAGGCCTTAACGATGCCACACGACAAGCGCGTCCAGGATGGCGCCGGCGTGTTTCACTTTCGGCGGGGTGGGATGCAAACTTCCAATCGCACGCTCCCGTCGCACATGCCCTCAAGAGGACGGAGTCGGAAAGCGCACTCGCCCAGCGCTCGTCTCTCTCCTCCGTGGCGTTGCCCAGGGCGCGCGCACGGCGCCGCTGCTGGCTGCTGGCGGATCGTTGATCAGCGCCGTCGCCGGGCATTCAGGTGCGCGAGCGGTTGTCGCTCATGCGGTTCCTCAAGGCGCTGGTGACGGCGGGAGGAGACGAGGGGCCGATAAGGGTATTAAGAGTGAAAGATGTTTTTGATCTGATTCTCTGGCCGGTGGCGGCGGCCACCCGGAGCGGAAGGGCGGCCGCCACGACAAGGTGCTGCCTCCTCAGCCGCGAACGTCGATGACGACGCGGCCGCGGATCTGACCGGCCAGGATTCGGCTTGCCAGTTCGGGCAGCGCGTCGAAAGGCTGCACCTCGTACATCGTCTTCAGCGCGTTCCGGTCCAGGTCGCGGGCCAGCCGTGTCCAGGCGGCGTCGCGGCGGTCCTGCGGGGCCATGACGGAATCGACGCCCAGCAGCGCGACGTTGCGCAGGATGTGCGGCAGGACCGTTCCCGGAAGATCGGAGGAGCCGGCCAAACCGCAAGCGGCGATGGCACCGCCCCAGACCGTCTGCGACAGCGCGTTGACCAGCGTCTGCCCGCCCACGGAGTCGACGCCGCCGGCCCAGCGCTCCTTCTGCAAGGGGGCGCCCTTCTCCTGGAGGGCGGTGCGGTCGATGAATCCGCTGGCACCGAGGCCGCGCAGATAATCGTGTGTCTCCGGCCGGCCGGTGGAGGCGACCACCGGATAGCCGCGCTTGGCGAGCAGCGCCACCGCGACCGAACCGACACCGCCGGCGGCACCGGTGACCAGGACCTCCTTGCCGCCCGGCTGGACCGCGCCCCACCGCTCCAGCGCGTCCACGCACAGCGCGGCGGTGTAGCCGGCGGTGCCGATGCCCATCGCCTCTTCCAGCGAGAAGGCGTCCGGCAACCGGACCAGCCACTCGGGCTTCAGACGCTGGAAACGGGTGTAGCCGCCCCACTGGGTTTCCGACAGGCCCCAGCCGTTGGCCACCACCCTGTCGCCGGGTTTCCAGGCCGGGGAGCGGGATTCAACCACGGTGCCAGCGAGGTCGATGCCGGCGACCATCGGCAGCTTGCGGGCGATGCGCCCCTTGCCGCTGACCGCGAGCCCATCCTTGTAGTTGACGGTGGAGTAGGCGACCTCGACCAGCACGTCGTTGTCCGGCAGGTCGGCGAGGGTGAGTTGCTTGAAGCCACCCTTGGGCTTGCCGTCCACGTCTTCGATCACAAAGGCATTGAAAGTTTCGGCCATGGTTCGGTCCCTAGTTTTGCAGCGACGGGAATCGTTGCGGGAATTGTTGAACGCCGGAGGCGCTGCGCGCGGCGCGTCAGCCGCCCGCGGAGAACGCCAGCTGCGCCTGCTCCTTCAGCTTGCCGCGCTGGATTTTCTCTCCGTTGGGGCTCATCGCCGTCGGGAACTGGTCCACCACGACGAAACGCGCCGGAATCTTGAAATCGGCAAGCGCCGTGCCGACACGGTCGCGCAGGGCGGCCTCGTCGAGGTTGGCGCCCTCGCGCAGGCGCAGGAAGGCGACAGGCTTGTTGCCGCGCTCGGTTGCCGCCTCGACGACCACGGCGGTCTCCACGTTGGCGTCGCGCTGCAGCACCGCCTCGATCTCCGCCGGATCGACCAGGAAGCCGCCGAGGCGGAGGACGTCGCCGCTGCGGCCCTTGAAGATGAAGCTGCCATCCACCCGCATCGTCGCCAGATCGCCGGTGATGAAGAAGCCGTCCTCGGTGAAGGCGTCGCGGGTCGCTTCGGGATTGCCGAAATACGCGCAGAACAGCGTGTCCGACGCGATCTCCAGGCTGCCGATCCCGCCCGGCGGCAGGACGTGCCCGGTGGCGGTGTCACGCACCCGGACCCGCGCCTTGGGATTGACCGGATGGCCGCCGGACAGCTTGCGCAGTCCGATCGGGGCGTTCGGCGCCTGCCGCGAGAAGAACGAGAAGATCTCGCTCATCCCGAAGCCGTTGGTCATCGGCACGCCGCGCCGCTCCGCTTCTTCCGGGAACAGGGCCAGGGTCGGGTTGAAGGAGGCGATCAGGCAGTCCCGCAGGGACGGAAACGGCTTGTCCTCCGGGCAGACGTCGAGCAGCCGTTTGAAGAGGTCGTCCGGTCCGTTCAGGTGGGTGATCGACCGTGACCGGATCAGGTCGCGGGCTTCCTCCGGCTCGAACAGGCTCATCAGCGTGACGGACGCAGCGCCGGCGAGGGTGGCGGCGAACTGCGAGAAGCCGAACACGCCGCAGAACGGGATGGCTTGCAGCAGATGGGCGTCGGCGGCGTCATAGCCGAAGGCGGCCGCCACCTGCGCGGCGTGGTGGGCGACGGCGCCCTGGCGGTGCAGGGCGAATTTGGGAAGGCCGGTGGTGCCCGACGTCGGAAAGATGATGCAGGGAAGCTCCGGTGCGGCGGCGCTTTCGCCGGCCGCCTCGGCCAGCAGGTCGCGGTGATGGACAACCCGCACACCCGGCAGCGGGAAGCCGGACCGCCCGTCGTCTTCGCACAGGACGGCCAGACGCAGCGACGCCATCGTGGCCGGGTCGAGTTCGCCCAGCATGGTCAGGAAGGGGATGTTCTTGAAGCCGGGCCAGACGACGATGGCCGACGCGCCGGTGCGGCTGACGATGGATTCGACCTCGGCCCGGCGGAAGCGCGTGTTCACCGAGACGGCGATGGCCCCGATGTGCAGGCAGGCGAAGAACAGGTCGAGATACGGGATGCCGTTGGGCAGCCAGAAGGCGACCCGGTCGCCCGGACCCACGCCGAGCCCCCGGAGCGCCGACGCGCAGCGCAGGCTGCGGTCCAGCAGATCCCCGTAAGACAGGGAATGCTCGTTCCATCGGACGCGCGCGCCGGGCGCCGTCGCGGCGGCGTGGCGCAACTGGTCGATGGGGGTGACGGTGAAGGGGGGAGCCATGTGCGTCATCACGGTCCTGTCGGCATCCGATGAGCGGTTGGAAAGAAGGGGTGGGGAAGGAGGGCGTCCCCTCCGTCCCAGGAAAGGAGAAGGGAACGCCCCGTCGGGCCGACAGCCCGGCGCCGTTACCGGTCGCTCCACTTGGGCAGGGGAACCTTGCGCATCTCGGCGTTGGCGGCGCTCTGCGGCCATACGACCTGCAGCTTGCCGTCCTGCCACTGCATGACCGAGATCAGCGCCCGGCTGTTCTGGCCGGCTTCCTTCTCGCCGATCTGGTTCAGCTTCACCCCGGCCCCGGTCAGCAGGCTGCCGTCCGGCAGGTCGGTGGCGTAGGCGGCCTTGCGCAGCGCCGCCAGATCGGTCGAGCCCGCGCGCGGGATGACGTCCGTGAACAGGGTCCAGAAGCCGCCGAAGGCGATCAGGCCCAGCGGGCCCGGATCGCGCTTCTCCTTGGCGCGGAAGCCTTCGATGAACTCCGCGTACAGCTTCTGCGTCGCCTCCGGCAGGTTGGAGACGTTCGGCGAGGCCGGAGCGTCCACGTCGAAGATGCCGTCGGCGCTGGCGCCCGTCGCGGCGAGGAAGTCGGGCAGGGCGTAGCCGGTGCCGATGCCGATCATGGCCGGAATGTGGAGGTCCAGTTCGCGGACCTGGCGCCAGAACAGGGCGGCGTCGTTCAGGTACGAGGTCGCGATGACCGCGTCGGGCTTGGCCGCCTTCAGGCTGAGCACCAGGGACGACAGATCGTTCACCGTGCGGCTGTAGCGCTCATTGGCGACCAGCTGCATGCCGAGGGCCTTCGTCTGGTTCGCAGCCGCGTCGCCGACCGACTGGCCGAACTCCGAATCCTCGGAGATCACGGCGATCCGCAGATCCTTCGGGTCCTTGCCCAGCTTGCCGGCGATGTCCTTGGCGAAGTCCGCCGCCGTCTGGCCCATCATCGACGCGTTGAAGGTCAGGCGGATGGTGTTCTTGTACTTGCGCTGGGTGATCTTGTCGGCGACGGCGATGGTCTCCCAATACAGGGCGCCCTCGCGCTCCGCCACCTCGCTGGCGGCCAGGGCCAGCGAACTGGCGTAGCTGCCGGCGATCACCGGCACCTTCTCGCGCACGATCAGCCGGGTCGCCTCGGCGTTGGCGGCGGTCGGGGCCGGCGCATCGGCGACGGCGTAGGTCACCGGACGGCCGAGCACGCCACCGCGCTTGTTGATCATGTCGCGGGCGACTTCGGCGGCCTGATAGGCCTCGTTGCCGATCAGCGCCATCGGGCCGGACAGCGGGAACAGGACGCCGATCTTCAGCGGATCGGCGGCCTGGGACGGAACTGCGGCCCCGGCCGCCGCCGCGGCGATGGCTGCCGCGGCGAGGATGGATTTCAAGCTCATGATGTTTTTCCTCCCATTGTGTTTTGTATCGTCGCGCCGTTGCCAACCCGCGGATCAGCCGCCGAGATAGGCTTCCTTCAGGCGCGGGTCGGTCAGCAGGTCGGCCGCCGGGCCGGACAGGACGATGTGGCCGTTCTCCAGCACATAGCCCCGGTCCGACATGGCGAGCGAATGCTTCACATTCTGTTCGACCAGCAGAATGGTGATGCCGGTTTCCTTGATGCTGCGGACCAGCTTGAAGACGACGTCGACCATGATCGGCGCCAAGCCCAGCGTCGGTTCGTCGAACATGATGGCGCGCGGCTTCGCCATCAGCGCGCGGCCGATGGCGCACATTTGCTGCTCACCGCCGCTCATCGACCCGGCGAGCTGGCCCGAGCGCTCCCGCAGCCGGGGCATCAGGTCGAAGACCTTCTCAAGACTTTCCGCACGGTGGGCGCGGGCGTGCGGAGCGAAGGCGCCGAGTTCCAGATTCTCCCGCACCGTCATGAAGGGGAACAGCCGCCGGCCCTCCGGCACCTGGACCAGTCCGTGCCGGGCGATCGCGTGCGGCGGCAGGGTGCCGATGTCCTGGTCGAAGAAGGACACCCGTCCGTACCGTTCGACCGTGCCGGAAATGGCGTTCAGCAGCGTGGTCTTTCCCGCCGCGTTGGCGCCGACGACCGAGACCACCTCGCCTTCCAGGACGTCGAGATCGATTCCATGGAGCGTCTGGATCTCGCCATAGAAGGCATCGAGCTTTCTAACCGTGAGCACCGAAGTCCTCCCCCAGATAGGCTTGGATCACCGCCTTGTCGTTCAGCACGTCGACCGGCAGCCCCTCGGCCAGCTTGCTGCCGTGGTTCATGACCACGATCCGGTCGCTGACCGCCGTGATGACGCGCATCAGATGTTCGATGATCAGGATGCTGATGCCGTGCGCGCGGATGGCCTCGATCAGCACGATGGCCTTCTCCACCTCCGACGGATTGAGGCCCGCCATGACCTCGTCCAGCAGCAGCACCTTTGGGCGGGTCGCCAGCGCGCGGGAGATTTCCAGGCGCTTGCGGCCGGGCAGCGGCAGGCTCGCGGCCGGCATGTCGCGGCGGTCGGCCAGCCCGGTCAGGACCAGCGCCTCCTCGGCGATGCGGCGGGCCTCGGCGATGTTGTGCGTCTGGTTGATCGCGCCGACCACCACGTTGTCGAGCACCGACAGCCCGCCGAACGGCTTCACGATCTGATAGGTGCGGGCCAGCCCGGCGCGGCAGACCTGGTGCGCCTTCAGGCCGGTGATGCTCCTGCCCTCCAGCAGGACCTGCCCCTCCGTCGGCGGAAAGGCCCCGGCGATGCAGTTGAACAGCGTCGTCTTGCCGGCCCCGTTGGGACCGATCAGGCCGAGGATCTCGCCCTTGCCGATGCTGAGATGGACATCGTTGACGGCGCGGAGGCCGCCGAACTGCTTGCTGATACCCCGGACTTCAAGCATGGCGGCTCTCCTCGCGGACCGGACGGCGACGGGTGGACCCGCCGAACGCCCCGCGCAGGCGCCGGGCGGTGGCGCGCGGTGCGCGGATGGCGCTCATCAGGCCCTGCGGCAGGACGATGACCATCACGATGAGGAGCGCGCCGTAGACGAGCAGGTACAGGCCCTGAAGGCTGCCGGCGAACTCCGCGCGGAGATACTCGCTGAGCGGAACGATGAGCACCGCGCCCAGGACGGGGCCGAGCGGCGTGCCCATGCCGCCGATGATGGCGATCAGCGCGATCTCCACCGAGAAGCCGATGCTGAGCACGGTGGACGGCTCGATCAGCAGGATGTAGTTGGCGTAGAGCGTGCCGGCGATGGCGCTGAGGAAGGCCGACAGACCGATGGAGAACAGCTTGGCCCGCACGGTGTCGACGCCCAGCGCCTCGGCCGCCTCCTCGTTCTCGCGCATGGCCGCCAGGGCGTAGCCGATCCAGGAGCGCTCCAGCACATAGGTGATCAGAAGCACGATCAGAAGCGCCGCCATCATGATGTAGACGTACCAGAGCCGGTCGGAAAACATCATGTTGGCAAAGCTCGGGTCGAACGGCAGGGACAGCCCTTCCGCCCCGCCGGTGAAGGAGCGCCAGTTGACGATGGCGATGCGCAGCACCTCGGCGAAGGCGATGGAGGCCAGCGCGAAGAACGGCCCCTGAAGGCGCAGGGTCAGCGCGCCGATCAGCGTCGCGAAGGCCACGGCCGCCCCCGCCCCGACGAACATGCCGATCCAGGGCGACAGGCCGAAATGCATGTAGAGCAGCGTCGATCCGTAGGCGCCAAGCCCGAAGAACGCGGCGTGGCCCAGCGAGAATTGCCCGGCATAGCCGCCGGCGATGTTCCAGGCGGCGGCGGCCAGCGCCCAGAACAGAACCTTCCAGACGAAGTGCAGCGTGTAGGAATCGGCGGCGATCAACGGCAGCGCCACCAGGACCGCGACCATCGCCAGGGACAGCAGCAGGCCCTTGCGGGTCGGCCGGTAGGGAGCCAGGAGGGACGTCAGCGTCATGGATCAGGCCCCCAGCTTTTCGGAGCCGCGCTGACCGAACAGCCCGGCGGGGCGGAGCAGAAGCACCGCCAGGAAGACGAGAAAGTAAGCCATCTGGCGCATCTCGGAACCGATGAAGAAACCGCTCAGCGTCTCGATCAGGCCGATCGCCAGGCCGCCGATCAGGGCGCCCGCGATGCTGCCCAGACCGCCGAGCACGACCACCACGAAGGCGATCAGCACGAGGTTGATGCCGACCGTCGGATAGACCGGGAACATCGGCGCCAGCAGGGCGCCGGTCAGCCCGGCGCAGGCGGTGCCGAGACCGAAGGTGAACAGGTCGATCCCCTTCACGTCGATGCTCATCAGCGACGCCGACCGCCGGTCCTGCGCGACCGCGCGCATCGCCTTGCCGGTGTAGGAGGTTTTCAGGAACAGATAGATGACGGCGACCACCGCCATCGCGACCGCGAAGGCGATCAGCAGCGGCGCCGGCAGGGCGATGTCGCCGATCCGCAGCACCTTGCCGGCGAACACCGACGCGGTGGTGCGGAAATCGCCGCCGAAGATCATCAGCGTGACGTTCTGCAGGACCAGCCCCAGCCCGACGGTGGCGAAGATCTGCGCCACCTGCGGCGCGCCCTGGATCGGTCGGATGATCGCCCAGGACAGGAACAGGCCGAACAGGAACATCAGCGGCGTCACGATCAGCAGGACGAGGTAGGAGTCCAGACCGCTCCAGCTGTTCAGCACATAGGTCAGGTACATGCCGACCATGACGAAGTCGCCATGGGCGAAGTTCTTGATGCGGGAGACGCCGAAGATCAGCGTCAGACCGATCGAAATCAGCGCGTAAATGCCGCCGAGCAGGAGGCCGGACACCACGAGTTGGACGATGATGGCCGACATGGCGTCATCCCCCTGCCGGAGTCTGTGATGACGCCGGGTCGTAGGACAGCGACCTCACCCGCATGTCCGCCGTGACCTTGCCTTCGTCGTTGCGGCTCTGCGCCATCTCCAGGGCACCGTCGGAGGAGCGGCGGACCCACAGGCTGGCGTGGGAGTCCCAGAAGACCGGGCGCAGGTAACGCACCTCGACGTCGAAGGCGGTCGGCGGGCGCTCATCCGCCAGAACGGACAACAGCCAGACCGCCGTCATGATTCCCTGGGCCAGCGGGGCGCGGAAGCCGTGGCTGCGCGCGAATTCCTCGTCGAAGTGGATGTCGTTGCCGACGTCCTGGGAGAAGACACGGACCTTGTCGGGCGTCACCTGCTTCTCGCGCAGCAGGGTCCAGCCATCGGCCGGGAACTCCGCCCGTCGGGGCATTCGCGGCGCGTCGCCGGACGCCTGCGTCGTCCGTCCCGGCGGATCGGCGAGGAGGCCGGTCAGTTCGGTCTCGATGCAGACGCGGCCTTCGCCGTCGGTCAGGTGGTAGAGTTCGGTGACGCTGTGGCCCTTTCTCACCCGGTGCAGGTCGCGGACCCAGCCGGTCACGGTCAGCGGTTCCCCGACCCTGGACGGCCGGAGCTGGCGATAGACCTGCGAAAAGAACACGTAGCCGTCGATGTCGAGGCCGCTGGCGACCATCGAGTCGAAGCAGTCCAACCCGAACAGGCCGGCTTCGTACCGGTCGCCGTAAAGGGCGGGATCGACGTCGGCTGCGGTCAGGCGTTCCGTCTGGTAGGCCGCGGAATGGGCGACGCTGCGCGACGGGTATTTGAATCCCGGCGGCGCCCAGCGCGCACGCTCGGCACGCGGCGACCTGTTCGTCGCGTTGTCCATGCTTTCCCCCCAATCCCGATTCATGATTGTTGGGTCAATAATCAGATTCGCGGATCGACGTGTCAACTCCTAAGACGGCTTTTCAACCTGAAAGTCAAATCGATGCCCCGGGGGTTGATCGGGGCTTGATCGGAACGCCTGGTTGTGTTCCAAGGGAAGGGCGCTGGTGGGGCGGGTCACGGTACATCGCAAAGGCTGAGGCAACGGACGACATGGCACGCTGGAACAAATCTGTCCTCAACCCTGAGCAGCAAAGAAACCTCAAGCTTGAGGTTCTTTATAAAGTTGCCGCCGCGGCCTTCCGTCGAAACGGCTATCACGGAACATCTTTGGTCGATATTGCCGATATCCTCGGAGTATCCAAGGCCACGCTCTATTATTACGTCAAGAACAAGCAGGATCTGCTTTTTCAATGCCATCTTGCTGCAGCCGACCAAGCGCTGGAGACCATCTGCACCGACCCGTCACTGAACGGTCTTGAGCGGTTGCGGCGCAGCCTCGTCGCTTACGTCATCTCGATCATCGGCGAGGACAGCTTCAGCGTCGTCATCCTGGAGGAGCGGTCGCTCAGCGACGAACAGTTGCGGGTGGTGATCGAGAAGCGCGATGCCTTCGAGCGCCGTTTGCAGGACGTCGTGCGCGCCGGGGTGACGGATGGCAGCATCCTGCGCTGCGATCCGAAATTCGCCGTCTTCTCCGTCCTGGGGGCCGCAAACTGGGTGACGAAATGGCATCGGCCCGAGGGGGCCTGGACCATCGACGAGATCGCGCAGGCGTCGGCGGCTCTCCTGTGCCGCGGGCTGGCGGCCGAGCCGGTGCCCGGCTACCCGAGCAATCGGCTGTACGGAGACCAACCCTAACGCTTTGAGCGGAATCGACCGTCGGCCGACGGTGGTCGAGGCCCCGCACGAGGTCGCTTCGGGAACGCCGAGCCCTCAGCTCCGGGGCTGGTCTTCGGGCCTGGGCGCCTTGCTCCTCGTCGTCGGGAACACCCTGGCGCAGAGGAAGTCCACCAGCGCCCGAACCTTCGGCGAGGGGTGCTTGCTTGCCGGCCACAGCACGTGGAAGAGGCCGGTGCGTTCCACATGATCGGTCAGGATCGGCACCAACCGTCCATCGGCCAAGGGCTCGCGGATGGCGAAGTCCGGCAGGAAGGCGATTCCCAGCCCTTGCAGCGCGAAGCACACGCGAGTCTCGATGTTGTTGCAGATCATCGAGGTGGGCAGTTGCAGTTCAGGCTCGCCGGGGGTTTGCCGCAGCGCCCAGACCTCCAGCTTGCCGCTGTTGGGAAAGCGGTAGTGCAGGCAGGTTTGCTGCAGCAGATCGGCGGGGGTTCGCGGTACGCCCCGCCGCGCCAGGTAATCCGGCGAGGCGACCAGATGCATCTGGAAGCTGCCAAGCCGACGTGCCGACAGCCGTGAGTCGGCCGGCTCGCCCGTGCGCACCACGGCGTCGAAGCCCTCCTCGATGACATCCACCATGCGGTCGGTGAAATCCAGGTCCAGTTCTATCGCGGGATAGGCGCGCATGAACTCGCCGAGCACCGGCAGCATCAGCGAGCTGACCAGCGGCAGGCTCACCCGCAGGCGACCGCGCGGCGCGGCCGTGAGCTGCGACAACTCCAGTTCCGCGGCTTCGATCTCGGCCAGGATGCGACGGCTGCGCTCCAGGAACAGCGTGCCCTCGGCCGTCAACGTGACGCTGCGCGTGCTGCGATGGAACAGCCGCACGCCCAGCTTTTCTTCCAGCCGCGCCACGCTCTTGCCCACAGCCGAAGCCGACACGCCCAGCAGCCGGCCGGCGGCGACGAAGCTGCGGGTCTCGGCGACCTGCACGAACACCATGAAGCCGTTCAGGCTGTCCATGATCGGCATCCCCTGGGTGATTGCGGACTGTTTGTTCCGCACAACAAGGAAATGTAGCCTACTTTTTCTTTAATCGAGAGATTTCTATCGTCGGGGCATTGCCGATCGCATCGAGGCACCAGCCATGACGAACTCACCATTTCCTCTGCATCACGCTGCTCCGTCCACCCATCTGTCCACCCGCATCCAGGCCGTCGTCCAGCAGGCCGTGGACGACCGGAGACTGGTCGGTGCCGTTGTTCTGGTCGCACGTGACGGCGAACTGATCCACCAGCAGGCCGCTGGACTGGCCGACCGCGAAAGCGCGCGGCCGCTGACCGTCGGGACGGTGTTCCGGCTGGCTTCGGTGAGCAAGCCCGTCGTCGCCACCGCCGCGCTGGTCCTGGTGGCGCAGGGGCGGCTCGACCTGGACACCGGCATCGACACCTGGTTGCCCGAGTTCCGTCCCGCGCTGGCCGATGGCCGCCCGGCGCGCATCACGGTGCGACAGTTGCTCAGCCACACGGCCGGTCTCGGTTACCGCTTCCTCGAGACGGACGCAAACGGCCCTTACGCTCTGGCAGGCGTGTCGGATGGCATGGATGCGTCCAGCATCACTCTTGAGGAAAATCTGCGTCGGCTCGCCAGCGTGCCGCTGCTGTACGAGCCGGGCACGGCTTGGGGCTATTCACTGGCAACCGATGTGCTGGGCGCGCTGATCGCGCGAGTCGACGGCACGCCGCTGGACGAGGCCGTGAGGCGGCTGGTGACCGGCCCGCTTGGCATGACCGAAACCGGTTTCGCCGCCCGCGATCCCCGGCGTGTGGCCACCGCCTATGTGAGCGATGCGCCGCAGCCGCACCGGCTGGCCGAGGGCGAGACGGTTTCGCCCTTCGAGGGCGCCGTCGGCATTGCCTACAGCCCGGCCCGCATCTTCGACACGTCGGCTTTCCCGTCGGGTGGCGCCGGCATGGCGGGCACCGCCGGGGACTTTCTGCGCCTGCTGGAAACCTTGCGCCAGGGGGGCGGCGCGCTGCTGCCCGGTGACCTGATCGGGGAAATGGGGCGAGACCAGACCGGCGGGATGGACCTGCCCAATGCCCCGGGCTTCGGCTTCGGCTTGGGCTTTTCGGTGCTGCGCGACCCTCGGCTTGCCGCATCGCCGGAATCGCCGGGCACTTGGCGGTGGGGCGGCGCCTACGGCCATGCCTGGTTCGTGGATCGGGCGCGGGGGCTGAGCGTCGTCGCCTTCACCAACACGCTGTACGAAGGCATGTCCGGCCGCTTCGTCACGGATCTGCGCGACGCTGTCTACGGCGCGCTGGAGGATCGGTGATGACGGCGACACCCGCAAGAATGGCTGCCATCGTGTTTCGCGGCGGCATCACCGGCAAGGAGATCGTCGCGCGGTCCGTCGAGGACGCGGAACGCCGCATGCCGGGGGCTGGACGATGAGGGCCGCCGGCACCGACCGCCTGCCGCTCGCGTCCCTGCTGGCGCTGGCGATGGCGGCTTTCATCACCATCCTGACCGAAGCGCTGCCAGCCGGACTGCTGTCGCAGATGGCGCAGGGTCTGGCGGTGTCCGAGGCCTGGGTCGGCCAGACGGTCACGATCTACGCCATCGGGTCTCTGTTGGCGGCGATACCGCTGACTGTGGCCACGCAGGGCCTGCGCCGTCGCCCGTTGCTGTTGACCGCCATCGCGGGCTTCGTCGTCGCCAACACCGTCACGACGCTTTCCGGCAGCTACGCGCTGACGATGGTGGCGCGCTTCCTGGCGGGGGTGTCGGCCGGGCTGCTGTGGGCGCTGCTGGCCGGGTATGCCGCGCGCATGGTGCCCGAGCGGCAGAAGGGGCGCGCCATCGCCATCGCGATGGTCGGCACACCACTGGCGCTGTCGCTGGGCGTGCCGGCCGGCACCTTCCTCGGCAGCCTGCTGGGGTGGCGGACGTGCTTCGGCCTCATGAGCGCCTTGGCGCTGCTGCTCATGGTGTGGGTGCGCGTGACGGTGCCGGATTTTGCCGGGCAGAGGACGGGCGAGCGGCTTTCGCTGGGGCGTGTCTTCACCCTGGCCGGTGTGCGTCCGGTGCTGTTCGCGGTGCTGGCGTTCGTTCTGGCGCACAACATCCTCTACACCTACATCGCACCGTTCCTGGCGGCGGCGGGCATGGCCGAGCGCACGGATCTGGTGCTGCTGGTGTTCGGCGTCGCCTCGCTGCTGGGCATCTGGATCATCGGCGTGCTGATCGACCGCCATCTGCGCGCGCTCACGCTCGTCAGCACGGCCGTGTTCGCCCTGTCCGCGCTGGCGCTCGGGATGGCGGGTGAGGTGCCGGCCGTGGTGTTCGTGGCGGTGGCCGCCTGGGGCTCGGCCTTCGGCGGTGCGGCGACGTTGTTTCAGACGGCGCTGGCAAAGACGGCGGGAGACGCCGCGGACGTCGCGCAGTCCATGCTGGTCACCACCTGGAACACGGCGATCGCCGGCGGCGGCATCGTTGGGGGCGTGTTGCTCGGACGGCTGGGCGTCGGTGCGTTCGCGCCAACCCTGCTGGTGTTGCTGGCGGCGACGCTGGTGGTGGTGCGGGCGGCTCGGCAGCATGGCTTTCCCGCCCCGGCCGGTGCGGTTGGAAATCCGGTGCGGTTCGATTCCGGACGGTGCTGACTGTCCGGAGGGGGCGCCCCGGGCCGATCCCGTCCACCGACGCTCAACCCGGCCCGGACGGTGAAATGACCGCGGCGTTGCAGGACGAAGGATCTCGGGCTCGAATCGCGTTGCCTTCGCCACGCGGATCGTGGGCGCCGGATACGGTGCCTGCATCGGCGAGGCGGATGGCCCCGGCTTGGCCGAAGATCGGCGACAGGGCGGGAAGGGGCGCCACCTCATGCCCCAGGGCGGCAAGGTTTCCGATCGCGGCCTCGCCCAGGGACGCCTCGATCTTGAGGCTGTCACGGCTGTCGGAGAAGGTCCTTCCCAGAAGGAAGCGGGGCTGGGCAAGCGCCTCCTCAGGCGTCATGCCGTAGTCGATCAAACCGGTGAGCAGCACGGCAAGGGTCTGCGGCTGGCCGTCCGCACCCTGGGTGCCGTAGAGAAGATGAGGCTTCCCATTTTTGAGGGCGATGCCGGGGTTCAGGGTGTAGAAGGGCCGCTTGCCGGGTTTGATCGCGTTGCGGTCGCCGGGAACGGTTGAGAACGCCGCGCCGCGATTCTGCCAGAGGACGCCGGTATCGCCGACCAGGACACCGCTGCCCCAGTCGAAATAGGTGCTCTGCAGAACACTCGCGCAGCGTCCCTGCTCGTCGGTTGCGGCGAAGAAAACCGTGTCGCCATGGCGGTAGGGATGCGGCCAGGGCAGGGCGCGTGCCGGTTCGATGGCCGAGGCTTTGCCGGCCAGACGCCGCGGGTCGAGAAAGTCCCAGGGCAGCAGCTCGGAACCGTCGGGATCGGCGATGAGCGGCCGGTCCAGGAAGGCCTGCTTCACCGCCTCGACCAGCAGGTGATAGCGGAGCGGGCTTGTGGGGGGCAGGGCCGCCAGATCGAAGTGGGAGAGAACGCCCATGATCGCCAGCGTGGAAAGTCCCTGCGTCGGCGCAGGCGGGGCCAGCAGGGTCAGCCCGCGATAGTCCAAGCCGACGGGGGCCTCCTCCCGCGTCCGGGTCGCCGCCAGATCCGCGGCGCCGAGGGGGGAGCCCGCGGCGGCCAGTCCCTCGGCCAGTTGCCGTCCGAGCCGCCCGTCATAGAAGGACCGGCAGCCATCCTCGGCCAGCAGGGAAAGGCTGCGGGCGAGAGCGGGCTGCTTGAAGAACTCGCCGGGGACGACGCTGAAATGATCCGCGAAGCCCTCCCAGTGCGGGATCTCGTCGCGCCGGAAATCGAACCAGAACTGTTGCGAGCGGGTGGGGACATAGCCGTCCCGGGCCTGGGCAACGGCGGGGGCGAGGAGGTCGGCGAAGGGTTCGCTGCCGCCCCATTGTTCGGCGCTGTAGGCGAGCGCTCGCCCCCAGCTGTCGACCGCGCAGGCCGGGGTGACGGTCGAGGCGGGGCCGCGCAGGGGGATCGCAGCCTGATAGGCGGGAAGCCGGCCCGCCGCCTGTCCGATGCCGAGGAAACAGCGTTGCCGCCCCTGCCGGTCCGCCACCAGCCAGATGGCATCGCCGCCGATCCCGCAGAAATGCGGCATGACGACGGACAGGCTGGCGGCGATGGCGACCGCCGCTTCGATGGCGGTGCCGCCCCTCGCCAGAATGGCGGCCCCGGCCTCGGATGCCAGGGGGTGCGGGCTGGTGACCATTCCCGGCCGGGCGACGTTCATCTCTTTCCCCATGCGCAAAGCCCGGCCGCAGTTCCGGCCGGGCTTCGTCCTGCGATCAGTCGGCCTTGTAGGCGAGCTTGCGGTCGGCCGCCGGCGGCAGGAACTGGCGGGTGAAGACCTGCTCCGGCTTGGGCGTGGCGGTCAGCTGGTAGCCTTCGACCATGATGCCGATCGAGCGGGCGAGGCGCGCGTCGTCCACGTCGCCAAGGCCGATCCGGTCGACTTCGGGCGACAGGATGAGTTGCTCGTAGGAGAACTTCATGCGGGCGCGTTCAAGCTCTTCCTTGGCCAGATTGTCGTAGGCAAGGACCGCCTTCAGCCCGGCCTCGGCGTCCGCGCCGATCTCCACAGCTGCCTTGTTGACCGCGCGGACGAGGCCGGCCACGGCGTCCGGGTTCTCCTTGATCAGCTTCTGGGAGACCATCATGCCGTTGGAATAGAGGTCGAGACCGAATTCGCCGAACAGCAGCCAGTTGTAGTCCTTGGCGGGGTCCTGGCGGTTGTTGATCAGGTTGAACCAGCTGGTGATGTTGAAGACCAGGGCGCCGTCGATGTCGCCCTTGATCAGCATCGGCTCCTGCAGGTTCGGCCCCATGTTCTCGATGGCGACCTTGGTCATGTCGACCTTGTTGAGCGTGCCGAGCACGGTGACGAGGCGGGTGGTCGGGGTGCCCTGGGCGCCGCCCAGCTTCTTGCCGACGAGATCGGCGGGCTTGGTGATGTTGGTCGCCTTCTTGGAGACGATCGCGAAGGGCGGCTTGTTCCAGAGCTGATAGACCATGATCGGCACCTCGCCGGGGCGGGTCGCCGCGTTCTGGATGATCGCGTTGATGTCGCCGAAGCCGGCGTCATAAGCCCCCGACATGATGCGGGTCACGGAGGCCGCCGACCCTTCGCCCTGGTCGATGGTGACGTTCAGCCCTTCGGCCTTGAAGTAGCCCTTCTGCTGCGCCAGCAGGAAGGGAGCGTCGGAGCCCTGGGTCTTCCAGCCGAGCGTGAACTTGATGTTGGTTTCGGCCAACGCCGGCGCGCTCAGGCCCGGCCCACTCAGACAAAGGCCGAGCGCAAGCGTCGAGAGAAGCTTTTTCAACATGGGAGGCTCCGTTTCGGGATGAAGGGTCAGGCGGAAGCAAAGCCCTGGCGACGGGTGGCCCAGCCGGTGACGCGCGCCTCGACCAGCGAGAAGGCGACGTAGAGCAGGATGCCCAGCGCGGCGAGCAGGAAGAGGCCGGCGAAGACCAGCGGCACGTCGAAGTTCGAGGAGGCCGTCATCATCACGTTGCCGATGCCCTTGTTGGAGGCGACGGTTTCGGACAGCACGCTGCCGACGAAGGCGAAGGTGACGGCGATCTTCAGCGAGGCGAAGAAGAAAGGCATGGTGCGGGGCAGCCCGACGTTCCAGAGGATGTCGAGCTTGCTGGCGCCGAGCGACTTGAGGACGTCCTCCAGCTCCGGCTCGGTGGTGGCGAGGCCGGTCGCGATGTTGACGACGATCGGGAAGAAGCACATCGCGAGCGCGGTGAGGATGGCCGGTGTCGCACCCGATCCGAACCACAGCACGAAGATCGGCACCACCGCGACCTTGGGGATCGAGGAGAAGCCGATCAGCAGGGGATAGACCGTGTCGTAGGCGGTGCGGGAGACGCCGACGGCCGCCCCGATGACCACCCCGACGGTAACGCCCAGGATGAAGCCGATCATCGTGGTCCAGAGGGTCTGCAGCACATGGGCCAGAGGATGCCGAGGCGGGAAACCAGCGTCGCGAAGACCTGGGTCGGGCGGGGGAGGACCAGATCGGAGACCTGAAGGGCGAGGCAGAGGAACTCCCAGGTTGCGAAGAAGCCGAGGATGAGGATGGCGGCCCAGAGGCGGCGGCGCAGTTCGTAGCTCATGGCTCAGGCTCCGCGGATGGCGGTGTCGGTGCGCGCGTCGATGATGAGGTCGCGCAGGCGCTGGTTGAGGGCGACGAAATCCGCATCGAAGGTCATCTGGATCGTGCGCGGGCGGGGGAAGTCGACGGCGCTGTCATTGATGATGCGGCCGGGGCGGGCGCTCATCACGCAGACGCGCGAGGCGAGGAACCCCGCCTCCTTCAGGTCGTGGGTGATGAGCAGGACGGTGGGTTTGCGCTTCAGCCACAGGGATTGCATCGTCCCCCACAGCTCCTCGCGCGTGAACTGGTCGAGCGCGCCGAACGGCTCGTCGAGCAGCAGCAGGCTCGGTTCATGGATGAGGGCGCGGCAGAGGTTCGCGCGCTGCAGCATCCCGCCGACAGCTGCCAGGGATAATGGCCGGCGAATTTGTCGAGCCCGACATCGGCCAGCAGGGCATGCACGCGGTCGCGGTATTCCGTCTTGCGCTTGGCGCGATAGTCGGAGCGGAAGGGCCGCACGATCTTCAGCGGCAGCATGACGTTCCGCTCGATGGTCAGCCAGGGCAGCATGGTCGGATTCTGGAAGGCCATGCCGATGCGCAGGGCCTTGGCCGCCACCTCGCGCCCGCCGACGAGGACGGCCCCCCGGGTCGGCTGCAGCAGGCCGGCGGTCAGCCGCAGGATCGTCGACTTCCCGCAGCCCGACGGGCCGACCAGGGCGACGAATTCGCCATCGGCGATCCGAAGGTTCGTCTCCTGCAGGGCTGCGAACGACTTGCCCGGCGCGCCGAACGAAACGGCGGCCTGGGAAAGCTCGACGGCGATGGCGGAACGGCCTTGCTGGATGGCTTGGGATGGGGACATGCGGCGCACCTCGTGACGGACTAATCAACTGTATGCAACAGGTGCGCCAAACGTCCTGGCGGGCCGCGCTCCACATCAGACATGACCAGCTTTTGGCGAGGAAAAGTGTGTACAATCATTGCATGCATTTGATTTGTGCAGGGTGAGGAGGCTGTTGCATTCAAATGCGGCACTTGGCGAGTTGAATTCCCGCCTGACCTCCCTTATGCAGAGTGGGTCAGGAGAGGGCGGTGATGGCCGAGGAAAAGCGTTCGAGGAAAACCGGGGGCGACCGTGTCGCGGTGATCTGCACGGCCTTGCGGCGCGCGATCATCGAACGGGCGCTCTCGCCGGGGGACCGGCTGCCGGAGGATTCGCTGGGTGAACGCTTCGGCGTCAGCCGGACCATCGCCCGCAGCGCGCTCGGGCAGTTGGCGGCGGAAGGCCTTGTCGATCTGCGCCGGAACCGCATCGCCGTGGTCGCCGTGCCATCCTTCGAGGACGCACGGGACATCTTCGACATCCGGGTCGATCTCGAGCGTCAGGTCGTCCGGCATCTGGCCGGCAAGCTGACCGAGGCCCAGGTGAAGCAGCTGAGGGCCATCGTCGACGCCGAACATCAGGCCCGGCATGGCACCGAGGGGATTTCATCCGTCTGGCGACGGAATTCCATGTCGGCTGGCGAAATGACCGGCAAGCCCGTTCTGATCCGCTATGTGACGGAGATCTGCTACCGCGCGGACTGTCGCTTGCGGTTTTCAGCCGGCCCCATTCGTCCGAATGCGCGGTGAATGAGCATCTGGAACTGATCGAGGCGATCCGGACCGGCCCCGCGGACAAGGCCTGCGCCCTCATGGACGAGCATTTGGAGGCCGTGGCCGCCCGCGCGCTTCTGCAAAGCTCGGGCGCCAAGAGCCGCGACCTTATGGACATCCTGGCGCCCTACACCGAATAAGGGCGCCAGATATCCCGGTCAGCGCATTCAGGTCAGGGCATTCCGGTCAGCGGGCGCAAGGAAGGTCGAGAATCCACTCGGCGCTGTCGTTCCAGACATCGGTTTCGACGATTAGCCCGTCCCGCACCACGAAACGGTCGACGTAGCGGTTGTTGTCGAAGGGCGTGCCGTCCGGCCAGGCCCCGTACAGGTAGCCGAGGCTGTAGACGATGGTTTCCGTCTCGCCCGGCACCACGTCGTAGCGCTCGATCCGCTTCTTCACCCACTTGTAGCGGGCGGCGTTGAAGCCGGTCGGCCCGCTCGGGTATCGAAAACGCGGTGCCCGGTGAAGCGGCAGATGAAACCCGGGCCACATGCTTCGCCGCGCGCACGGGATCGGGGGGCCATGGACGCATCCAGATAATCCTTCACGGCCTGCAGATCGCGTTCGGTCATCTCGCTCATTGGGAACTCCACAAGTGTGCTCGGTCTGGCATCAAAAGTGCATACTGCTTATGCATGCAAATGTCACGCCGGATCTGAGATGACGCAGAACCAGATTTTCGACCTTCTCCTGCGCAACGCCCGCCTGAGGGAGGGCAAGGACTGCAGGATATCGCGGTCAGGCAGGGACGGATCGCCGCCATCAGCCCAGCCTTGGCCGGTACCGCCGTCGTCGAGGCCGTCGTCGAGGAGGATGCCGGGGCGTCTCGTCCTGCCGGGGCTGGTCGATACGCACATCCATCTCGACAAGTCCTGCCTGCTCTGTCGGTGCAGAGATGCCGGCGGCGGACTCAAGGGGGCAATCGCCGCGGTGTCCCGCCTGAAAAGGGATTTCACGATCGAGGATGTCTATGAGCGCGGCGCCCGCACCCTGGAGCGCGCGATCACGCAAGGCACCATGCATATGCGGACCCATGTGGAACTCGATCCGCTGGTCGGCCTGCGCAGTTTCGAGGCCATGAAGCGGCTCAAGCGG